>JAZQSD010000093.1:0-2226 GCA_045629925.1 Eubacterium sp. | reverse complement strand
GGTAGTTCCATCACTGTTTTGAAAAAGCGGATCCTGATACTGAATCCCAGTGTCCACAAATCCAACCAACACCCCTTCCCCTTTTAGTTCCAGCGCTGGTTGGTTCTGCAAAAACAAAATATTTGTTTCTTCTAGCGCCTTCCTATCGGTGAGACAATAAATATTGGGAATTCCATTGTAAGAATAATCCGTCACGCTCAGATTCGGAAATTTCCCCCGCTCATAATATCCAATCTGAAATCTAGAATCGATTGGCAGAATACATTCTGGAAAAATCTGGTTTTCTATCAGATTATAATCAATGATCAGATCATAATAGTCATCCGAAAAGATCTGATTGTTTTCACAAGCCATAAAAAAGCCTCCGCACAACTGTCATTGAACAGTTTATGCAAAGGCTTTTCATTGATTAACTATTATTTCTCTATGGAAACATTTTTTCTATATTCAGATGGTGTACAGCCACATTCCTGCTGGAAGGATTTGGAAAAATAGCTCATATCCTGAAATCCGCACTGAATTCCGATGGTTACAATCTTCTCGTTTGTGTTTGCAAGCAAGATCTTAGCATTCTGAATGCGATGATACTTCACATACTGAATCGGTGACATGCCAATCACACGTTTAAAACAGCGCAGACACTCACTTTCACTGATCTTTGCACTCTCTGCAAGCTGACTCAATGAAATATCTTCACTGTAATGATCATGAATGTAGGTCATCATAGTCTTAATACGATTCTCATCTCTTGTGATCTTAGCAGGAAGAACCCCCTGTTCTTTCTTATAAAGCTTATATACCAAAAGAACCAGATCCGAAAGAGCATTGCGCACCGCGAACTCATATCCTTCTTCTTTCTTCTGACAATACTGCCATACATTCTCGATCAGCCTTGCCAGCTCATCTCGCTCTGGACAGTCTTCAAGAAGGGCAATCCCTCGAAAAGTCTTACTCTCCATCATTGGAAGAACATACTTGTGCCAGAAAATACTTTCAATGCTGCCACCTACAATTCTTGGATGGAATACATTTACATGCATGATCACATCCTTTGTCTGTCCGCTAGCCCAGCCTGCATGGAGAACTTCTGAATTGGCGCAAAAACAATCTCCCTTTTTCATTCTGTACTGCTGGTTATCCAGGGCATAGATTCCTTCCCCTTCCACCACTACGCCAATCTCCCATTCTTTGTGCCAATGCCAATAGATGGGCTCATTCACAAGATCTTCTGTGTAGGCTGCCACAGGGAACTGTGTGGTTCCATGTTTTATTAATTCCTGCCTGGTCTCGTCCAAAATTTCATTTAAATCTGTAGCCATTTCTCTCACCGCGACGTTTTTGTCATATAATTCGCATATATTATCCTATTATTGTTGTATATTAGCTGATACAATCATATTCATAATAAATTAAATTTTTCATTTTTTCAATATCTTTTTGGCTGTTTGCATCAAATTTCGCCAGACAATTCTCGCAACCATCCCTGTGCGGTCGGTGTGGGCAGCCAGTACATTATCATTTATGCTTAATGCAACTCCCTCACGTGTTGTGTATATAAGGAAAGCATCCAAAGATTTCATATCTCTGGATGCTTTCTTTTTTTCATATTCAACTTTTCAATACATATTGATCTTCTCACAAGAAGACTCTGCAAAAGGATATCTTAATCTCAGTTTGCAATAAGGAGTGTATGTAGCAACAAACTGATTTTCAGAAGGGGTAGATATCCTTTTTTTCTGCAGACTCTCTCGTAGTGATGTGTATCAATTATATAGATTTAAGCTTTATCAGTTGTTCTGCCGCCTGAGCGCTGCACCCATAACTTCCAATAGGATTTGGATGTTTTGCATGCTGACCGTGGAAATCACTTCCTCCAGTCATGATCAAGTGGTACTTTTCAGCAATATCAGCAATCTTTCTTCGACTTTCCTCTCCATTTCGAGGATGATCATACTCGATAAAGGATGTCAAACCGTCCTTGGCCAGGTCTTCTGCCAAAGCAAAGGAATCGTACTGCTGGGGATGAGCAATGCCAATCAACGCTCCAGCTCTTTCCGCTACTGGTAAGAATTCCTCCAGACTAAGATAATTGTCTGGCACATAGAAACTTCCCTCTTTAGAAAAAAGTTCTGCCTGAAACTCTGAAATTGCTGCGTTTGTATATCCCAAGTCACACAGTGGCTGCATTAAATGCGGCATATATACGGAACTGCTCTCCGCTGCGTA
>JAZQSD010000092.1:0-2131 GCA_045629925.1 Eubacterium sp. | reverse complement strand
CACCGCATCTGCCAAAAGCTTAAGTTCCGGCAATTCAAACTCTCTGCTGGCAAGATAATAGCCGCCTTCTTTTCCTTTTTGATACAAAATGTCGTACCCAAAGTTTTTCAGGGTTTCAATATCTGCATAGATGCTTTTGCGTTCTGCTGAGATATCATTTGATTCCAGATACTGAAGGATGTCCTCCATGCTGACACGGTGATGTTCATCTGTGCGCACCTGCAGCAATTGGAGCAGATATAATAATTTTGCTTTTTGATTTCTTGACTTTGGCATGGTTGCCTCACTTTCCAGCTTATAACGCCACTGCCATAACAATCGGAATCGTTACCACACTAAACAGGGTCGTCAAAAATACGGAACGTCCCGCGTCAGTTACATTTGTACGGTACTGTTCTGTCAGCATTGACTGTGCAGACGCAGATGGAAGCGCTGCAGACAAGATCAGTACCATATATAATAATTCTGGAATTTCAAATGGCAGCGCTTTGAAAATTCCAACCATGATCAACGGAATTACTAACAGACGAAATCCCGTCATCACGAACAGCTTTTTGTTTTCAAAAACATTCTTAACATTCATACGTGACAGGGAAAGTCCCACCACAATCATTGAAAATCCTGCCGTAATATTAGAAATATACTCTAGCAGGCGGCTAATAAAATCAGGGATTGGGAACTGTCCCAAATAAAAGATAAATCCCACAACAACCGCAATATTGATGTTGTTGATAAACATCTTGCGAATATTGATCTTTTCTTTTACCGGATAGTATTGGGTTACAAATTTTAGTCCCACAGAGAAAATCAGCAGGTTAGTCACCACGTTGCACATGGCCATCATGAACAATCCATCGTTGCCAAAGATTGCCAGCGCCAGCGGAAGTCCCATAAATCCATTGTTGGAAAGGAGGAAATTGAACATCCAGATTCCCCGTTCTTTTTCCTGTATCTTTCCCACTTTTACAACAACAATACCAATTACAAAACATATAAAATGGTATACTGCTGCCAACAGCATCATCTGCCAGATCTCATTTAAAAGTCCTGTTGTCTTCTGAGCTGCAATAGAGGTAAAAACAGTCACCGGCATTGTAATCTGAATGACAAACCTAGAAAGGTCCGGTGTGCATTCCTTATTAATAACTCCCTTTTTCCCAATAAAGAATCCCAGAAAGATTAATATAAATAAAATAATTACGCTTGTTATTACTACGTTTAACACAATACTTCTCTCTTCTTACAGTGCACGATACCATTCCGGTCTGAAACGGCGTTTTTTCTCTGCTTCATCGAGATATTCCAGCATCTGTGGAATGTCTCTGTTTAAATCGCCTCGCAGCATAATATAGTTGGAGGCATGGTTAGAGCGGAACACTGTACCTTCGGAATCTACATTCTGCAAGAACAGTCTCATCTCTTCCACTACGTCTTCCGGTTCAAGCAATGTAAGTCTGCCTTCCCGGATTTCTTTTAAGATAGATGCAGGTTCCTCCAGCATCAATGTTAGAAATCCTACAAATTCTGGTTTCATCTGGCTGATCAGATCTGCAGACTGAATCGCATGCTCTCTCAATCGTTCTTTTCCGCCAAGTCCGGAAATCAAAGTAACGGAACTTCCAATTCCACAGCGTTTCAACTTCTGTCCTGCTTCAATGATCTCTTCCCTGGAAACACCTTTTTTAATCTGCTTGAGCACCACAGCGTCACCGGATTCTGCTCCCATATATACCAGTTCAAGCCCTGCTTTTCGCAGCGCCCGAAGTTCATCCTCAGATTTTCGCAGCACGTCCCTTGGCGTTCCATAAGAACTGATGCGTTCTGCCTTTGGAAAACATTCTTTTGCATATGCAATGATCTCCAGCAGATCCTCTGTCTTCATCACAAGGGCATCTCCGTCTGCCAAAAAGATGCGCAGACGCTGATTCCCATATCTTCTTCTAGCCTCTGCAAAATCTTCTTTTATCTCTGACAGGCTGCGCACTCTGAACTTCTTATCTTTGTACATAGTACAAAAAGTACAGTCATTGTGAGCACACCCGATCGTAAGCTGAATGATCAGGCTGCGGGCCTCACTAGGTGGACGATACACCACACCTTCATATCTCATATGGCTGACTCCATTTCTTTC
>JAZQSD010000091.1:0-66981 GCA_045629925.1 Eubacterium sp. | reverse complement strand
TAAGACCGCTTGGCCTCCGACTTGGTAAGAGGCAAAGAAAAGCCAAGAAAATACCCCCGGAAGAGAAAAGGAGGGGGTAAGAGGCGAAGAAAAGCCAGGAAAATACCCCCGGAAGAGAAGTGGAGGGGGTAAGAGGCGAAGAAAAGCCAAGAAAATACCCCCGGAAGAAAAGTGGAGGGGGTAAGAGGCAAAGAAAAGCCAAGAAAATACCCCCGGAAGAGAAGAGGAGGGGGTAAGAGGCGAAGAAAAGCCAGGAAAATACCCCCGGAAGAGCAGAGGAGGGGGTAAGAGGCGAAGAAAAGCCAGGAAAATACCCCCGGAAGAGAAGAGAAGGGGGTAAGGGGCGAAGAAAAGCCAAGAAAATACCCCCGTCGAGAAATAAAGAAAAATAAAAGAAAAGTAAATTTACAAAAAATATTCATGGATAATTTTATTAACAGTGTCTGCGGTGAGTGGGTGATCTTTGGTTTCGTAAGTGGTAATTAGATTGATGGATGGAATGATGCCATAAGAAGCATATGTTTGTAGCTTGGAAAAAACATTTCTTCGATATGACGGGTCATCCATGCGACCAAAGTGTTCCCAGTAATAGAACTGATGTGTATCAGGATGGCGAATTGTAAAATCTGGATAAAAGAAAAATGTATCAAATGAAAGAATAGATTCGTATCGATAGGGAATTTTATTGACAAAAAGTAGCATGTCAATAAGTGCTTCTGATTTTGAACGGACGAAATGTCCTGCGATGGTTTTGTGCGTAAGCTGTTCTGGATGTTTTGTGTTGGAATCATAGGGCTGGTGGGCCCACTGATGCAAATCCTGAGCCGAGTTTTCAAAATATGGAGAAAGCAGGTCGTGATAGGCGGAATCTGAAGAAATCATAGTGCTAGACTTGTTGGAAATAGACTCATATTGTTTGCAACATAAAGATAATGCAGATCTTTTAGAAGATAATTCCTGATGAAGCGTTTGAAGATATTTTTTGTAAGCCAATTGCTCAGCTAGATGCCGATTGCTTTTTGGCAAGTAAATAGACTTTTTGCCATTAGAAAGATACCACTTGGTTTTATTGCCATTGTGTGCGCAGCAGATGTTTCCAGGAGGTAGCTTTTCGATAGTGTTTTGCAATTCGGATAGAGAATGATCTAACCGGTTGAGTTCCTGTGTTAATTTTGAGTAAATAATAATGATCACCCCTATTCAAACTATAAAAGTAGTTACATATATTAAAACATTTTTCCGCTCGGATGTAAAGATAAATATTAAAAAAGTAGTGCGATAAATAAGAACGGTAATTTCTTCACTGGTTGCACGAAATAGAAATGTAACTTAAAATGAAGAAAGAAGAAAAGGGAGTGTTATGCGAGATGGGTAATTTAAACAATGAAAAGTTAAATTTACTATACACAGAAACTGTAGGAACAGATTTCTCTGGAGAAGGAATATTTGGTGAAGAATATTGCGGAGAAGGAATTTTCAGAGAAGAATATTGCGGAGAAGGATTTCCTGGAGAAGAAATTTTCAGAGAAGAATTTTCCGAAGAGGATTTGTCTGAAGAAGAGTTGCAGCAAGAATTGGCGGATATAATGGTCAGCCAACAACAAGGTAATTGGCTGGATGGATATCTTGATGCGATGGAAGAGTTAGAAGAAGAGGGTTGATAAATGGGATTTGACAGTGACAGACTAGAAAAACAACTTGCATTTGCGCTTGAAGCAGATAAAGAAAAAATGATCGGGCGACAGACATATTTGAGTACACCTGTAGAAAATATAGATGCAGAAAAAGTCTTTCGCAAAGAAAATGATGCAGAACATGCCTGGCACCTGGCGTTGATGGTGATTTTGCTTCAAGAATATGCAAATGAACCGATAGATGTGTTGAAAACGGTAACAATGGTACTTCTTCACGATATTGTGGAAATCGATGCGGGAGATACTTATGCATATGATGATGCGGCAAAGGTGAATCAAAAAGAAAGAGAAGAACGGGCCGCAAAAAGAATCTACGGGATGCTTCCTGCGGATCAAGCGGAAAAGTATTATGCCATCTGGAAGGAATTTGAAGAACGAAAAACTCCAGAGGCAAAGTTTGCAAGAGCCTTGGATAATTTTCAACCAATGATGCTCAATCATGCTACTCAAGGCAAGGCATGGGAAGAGCATGGCGTTTATTTAAGCCAGATTTTAAAAAGAAACATTCCTACCCCAGAAGGAAGTGAAATTCTTTGGAGTTATGCGAAGGAAAGGTTTTTGCAGCCGAACGTGGAATCGGGGAAAATCAAAACCGGTGAAAATGAATAATTATAAAGATGAATGCAAAGCCGGTGAAAATGAATAATTATAAAGATGAATGCAAAACCGGTGAGAATGAATAATTATAAAAATGTATGCAAAAACTAGTTGGAATATTAGAGGTTACCAAAAGGTTTTTGTGCAATTTGACGATGCCATGATGGTGGTGTCTACAATAAAGACACTGACGTGTTTGTGGTGTCTAAAAATAAGACGCAACATAATGTGTAAAAGAGTTGTTTTTCAAGGTTTTTCTACAAAAGGGGCAAAATAAGGCAAATTAGCATGTCCATAAAATAGACAATAAACAAGTGAGATTGTTAAAAATTATTCATCTTGATTGGAACAAATTTACGAAAATGCATTTTCGAGGACAAAAGAAGTGTCTTTTGACAGTGAAAATGGTATAATGACTCTATCTGATAGATCCAAATGCAGTGAGAGCTGCTTTTAGATTCATAAATTTATATTATATTATTATTCAGGAGGCTTCAAAATGGCTAAAACAAAAATTGTTTCTGCAAAAGAAGCTGCTGCTCTCATCAAAGATAACATGACTGTTATGATTGGTGGTTTCATGTGCAACGGAACAGCAGACAAAATTGTAGAAGAAGTAGTTAATCAGGGCGCACAGAACTTAACAGTTATCTGTAATGATGCTGGTTTCCAGAACATTGGTACAGGTAGATTACTGGAATCTCGTCAGTGTAAGAAATTATACGCATCCCACGTAGGTCTTAACAAACAGTGTGGCGAACAGTATTCTGCTGGTGAATTAGATTTAGTGCTTGTTCCACAGGGAACACTTGCTGAAAAAGTACGTGCAGGCGGAAACGGTCTTGGCGGTATCTTAACACCAACAGGTCTTGGCACAATCGTTGCTGACGGCAAACAGATCGTTGAAGTAAATGGTAAAGAATTCGTTCTTGAAGAACCATTACATGCAGACGTAGCTATCTGCCAGGGCTTCATCGCTGATGAATCCGGTAACATCCGTTACAAAGGTTCAACACGTAACTTTAACCCATTAATGGCTTCCGCAGCTGACATCGTAATCTTTGAAGTAGAAAAGATCGTTCCAGCTGGCGAAATCGGCCCAGATTACGTAGAAACACCACATATCTACGTAGATTACTTAGTATTAAAGGAGGAAGCATAAGATGGATAAAGCGTTAATCAAACCATTTATCGCTGCTCGTGTAGCGAAAGAACTTCACGACGGTGACGTTGTAAACTTAGGTATTGGTCTTCCAACTATGGTTCCAGATTACCTTGAAGAAGGCATCACATTAACACTTCAGTCTGAAAATGGTTTCATCGGCTTAGCAGCTATTGATCCAGAAAACCCAGACAAAGATTATATTGTAAACGCTGGTGGACAGCCTGCAGGCGTAGCAAAAGACGGTATGTTCTTTGACTCTGCAACATCTTTCTCCATCATTCGTGGTGGTCACGTAGATGCTACAATCCTTGGTTCTCTTCAGGTAGATGAAAAAGGTAACATCGCTAACTGGATCATCCCTGGCAAAATGGTTCCAGGTATGGGCGGCGCTATGGACTTAGTAGTAGGTGCTAAACGAGTTATCGTTGCTATGGAACACACACAGAAGGGTGCTCACAAAATCTTAAAAGAATGTACATTACCATTAACAGCTAAAGGACAGGTTAACCTGATCGTTACTGAAATGGCAGTTATCGAAGTAACACCAGCAGGTCTTGTATTAAAAGAATACAACCCAGAATTCACAGTAGAAGAAATTCAGGCTGCTACAGAAGCAACACTGATCATTGCTGATGATTTAAAACCTATGGTATAAGATTGAGAACTTAGTGTTTTCAATTAAGACGACAGATCACATATGGGAAGAGGGAGCCCGTGATTTTTCGTATAATTAATATCTGAAATTCAGGTGGAGTATATAATATAAATGAATTATGAATCTGGAATACTATTTTCTGGGGAGCAGGAAATAGAAACGACCGGTTCAAAGAGAAAAAACAACCCACATAACAAACACACGTCGACAGTGTTTGTTATGTGGGTTTTCTCGTTTAAAGATCAAAAGATGATGTTTGTTATTTGTCCATTCCGTAATCGCTGATCTTCTTGTAAAGCAAAGAACGTTGGATGCCAAGCTGTTTGGCCGCTTCCACTTTGTTCCCTTTGTTGTTTAAAAGAGCATTTTGGATCATTCTGCGCTCTAAATTTTCAATTTCCTGACGGAAAAATCCTTTTCCAGTGGAGCCTGGACTTGCCACATTGTATTTTAGCAAATATTCAGGTAAATGTTCTGGGGAGATTGTAGTTCCCGTGCAAACAATAGAGGCACGTTCTAGAACATTTCTAAGTTCACGGACGTTTCCTGGCCAATCGTGTTTCGACAAAATACGCAGTGTTTGCTGATCTACAGTAGGTTTTTCTGTGTGGTAGCTGAATTTTGGTTTTGGCATCAGAACCTCACAGAGCAGTGGAATGTCGTTCATTTTTTCCCTCAGAGGAGGCAATTGAACAGGGATAACATTTAATCTGTAGAAAAGATCCTGACGGAATCGTTTGCCTTCAATGGCCTGTTCTAGATTTTCGTTGGTGGCAGCGATAACACGGGCCTTAAATTCAAGTTTCTTATTGCTTCCAGTTCTTTCGAATTCTCTTGTTTCTAAAACGCGGAGCAGCTTTGTCTGCATATCCAGCGACATGCTTCCGAGTTCGTCTAAAAACAGAGTGCCTTCGCCGGCTAATTCTAGCTTTCCGATTCGAGATTGTTGATCTGCTTCGTTTCCTTCGACGCCAAAAAGTTCCAACTCTAACATGTCTGTTGGAATGGAGGCACAGTCAATGCTGATAAACGGATGTGGTGCAGTTGGCCCGCCATTGTGGATAGCCTGAGCAACCAATTCTTTACCAGTTCCACTTTCGCCACGGATAAGAACGGAGGCGTCAGATTGAGCGATAACCCGGCAGAATTCCTTTAAAGACAACATTTTATCGTTCATTGTATGGATGTCGTCAAAAGTATATTTTGCCCGATACATAGTAGCGATCTCGCTTTGGTATGCTTTAAAACTGTTCTCGATTTTTTCCAATTGATTGTAAATGGCACCAAGTTCCTGGGTGTCTCTAAATAAAATGGTTCCGGCAGCACCGATTAATTCTCCGTTATATTCCAAGGGGATTCGGTTGGCAATGACATTGGTTCCATTGATCTTCTGAAGCTGAAAGAGTTCCTTTTTGCCAGTCTGCGCAACGATGTGCAAACGAGTGTTTTCCAATACTTCAGTAACTGGTTTTCCAAGAACTTCAGATTCTTTCAGATGAAAGAATTTCTCGTAATTCCATAAGACAATGCGACCGTCTCTGTCAACAATGCACATACCGTAGTTTTCAGTATCCAGAATATCCGACAGGATGTTAATACTGGTTTTAAGTTTTGATAAGTACAGTTCGTGTTCCATATGTAAAAATCCTTAGTTGATGGTATAATTGTCTATTTTTTGTTGTAGCAGATACAGCCAAAATATGTAACAGTGTTTGCGCCGTTGATATAGTTCACGTTTACTGTTTTTGCCAATCGGTTTACCTCTGCGCCGTAGCTTTCGATGGAAGGGTAAGTTTCTTCAGGGAAGCGGCAAGGTGCGTCAGGATATGTGCAAGTGGTGCATTTGTCACAGCCTTCAGCAGAGAGAATTAAAATATCATCATTATAGAGTTCTTTAAAATAGGCGATTACATCCAGACAGATTTCACTGTGACGGGCTTTGCCGTCCATCATGCCTTCGAAGTCAAAAGAATCTTCTAACTGATGCAGAGTTGTAAAAACAAAAATATCATTGTAAGCAAGGATTTTTGCTTTGCATTCTTCTGTAGTGCCTACTGCAGGTGGGCAAACCCACTTCTTACCATATGTGCCGCAGGCATTTGCGCGACAAAGTTCACGCACGTTTTCAGTGAAAACAATTTTGTCAGTAGTGGAAAAACCAAGCTGATGAATGTTCAGTTCGTCCTTTTTTTCTAAAAATTTTGCGTTAAGATTCATAGGTGCAAATCCTTTCATGTGTCCAAATTTTAGACTTTAGTATAGCATAGTTTGTACAAAAAGAAAACAATGGTAGTGGTGAAGATGAACATATTTTAGAAAAATGCATATGCTAAATAAAAAATAATGAGGTGTTAGGATGAATCTTGACAGAGATTATTTTGCATATATGAATGAAGTGTATCAAAACAACTTGTATTACCCGGTGTGTTCTATGTATGGACACTATGGGATGTATCCAGAGGAGGCGGCATACGAAACAGATTTTCGAAAACTTCAGGAACTTTTTCCAAGGGAGGCCAGAGAAATCCAAGTCTACATCAAGGAGCAGTGCGATCAGATGGAATATGAAGGCAGCGCCATGTTTGATGAATATCCAGATCGTTATACAATTGAATCTGTTTGCAAAAAGGTGTATGGACATATGCATCCGGAGGAGGAACTGACAGGGATGGGATATTACAAAAGTCCTCTGTATCAGCTGATCCAGGTAATGTTGATTGAAGAGATGTACTTTAGACGTTGTCGACATCGTCGCTGTAGAAGGCGCTATTGGTGAAACTGATGCAGTTTGTTCTTGTGCTTTGATGCGGAAAACAGTAAGATAACATATATAGAAAAACAATGGGTTAATGGGATCAAATATGGAACAGTGGAAAGAAATAATAGAAAAATATTTGAATGATAAATTGGTGCAGATTATTTTGAGCAATCCAAGAGGAAAGGACGGGGTTAAAAAGATTCAGATTCGTCCAATGCTTCTTAAAGGCCAGCTTGTTTTTCAGGCCAGCGAATACAAGAATAATCAGGTGTTTCACCACAATATGGATGCGCAGGAAGTTCCAGAGCGAGTTTCTGAATGGATGAAAGAAATGCGTCAGCTGGAGTTGGTGCATCTGCAGGGAAAAGTCCATGCACTTGTCAGCAAGAAAGGGAAAGTGACGGTGAAAACATCCAAGCAGGCTTGTGTGGATGCCTGTGTGGATCTGTCTCATAACCGGGCAAAAAAATATATTCTGGATCCGGACGTAAAAGTTCCTTTCTTAGTGGACCTTGGTGTACAGACCAAAGAAGGCAAGATTGTTAACAGCAGATATGATAAATTCCGTCAGATCAATCGCTTCTTGGAATTTATAGAAGACATTTTGCCAGCGCTTCCTAAGGACGGGGAAGTGGTAATATTAGACTTTGGCTGCGGCAAGTCGTATCTTACATTTGCCATGTATTATTATCTGCATGAGCTGAAAAAATATGATATCCGGATTATTGGATTAGACTTGAAAAAAGACGTGATCGCTCATTGCAATGAGCTAAAAGACCGATATGGATATGAAAAATTGGACTTTTTAGCAGGGGATATCGCAGATTATGAAGGTGTCGATCAGGTTGACATGGTGGTTACACTTCATGCCTGCGACACTGCTACGGACTTTGCCTTGGACAAAGCTGTGCGCTGGGGAGCGAAAGTGATCTTGTCTGTGCCATGCTGTCAGCATGAAGTGAATGGGCAGATTGAAAATGAGCTGCTTGCCCCAGTGTTAAAATATGGGCTTATCAAGGAAAGAGTGGCGGCGCTTTTTACAGATGCCATAAGAGCCAATCTGTTAGAAGAGGCCGGTTATCAGGTTCAGATATTAGAATTTATCGATATGGAACATACTCCAAAGAATATCCTGATCAGAGGCGTAAAAACAAAATCTGAGAAGGGAGAAAACAGTCAGGTGCACCAGCTGATGGATGCATTGCATGTAAGTCAGACCTTGGCCATGCTGCGTAAAAAGGAGGACACCCATGAATAATATTTTGAAAAGAGTAGGTGTTCTGGCGGCAGTTTTTGTGGTGGCTTTGCTGGTTTTTTCAAAAACACTGAATCATGAGCCGGAGGACATGACTGCGGAGATGAAGGATGCAGGGCTGCCGGTTGTGTATATGATGAAAAACCAGACCCGTCTCAGCGAACTTCACGGCTATGTGAAGGAGATGGAAACCATTACCATGGGCGAAGACATTACGCCATTGCCAGATGATAATGTGTTGGAGTTGGAAGTGGATACGTACGGCAACGAATTGTCGAATCTGTCTTATCAGGTGCGGAGCATTGATGGGGAACGCTTGATCCAGGATGGTCAGGAAATTCCTTTTGAGATAGAAGATGATGTTGCCAGAGCACAGATTCCATTGCAGGATCTGCTTCAGGCAGAGACAGAATATATGCTGACACTGCAGATGGATCGGCAGGATGACAGTGTATACTATTATACAAAGCTGATGAAGGATGCAGGCTGCGACAACGATGAGTGTGTGGCTTTTGTAATGGATTTTCATCAGAAAACATTGGACAAAGACCGTTCGGCAGAACTGAGTATGTTCTTGGAACCAAATGCAGATGCGGACAATACAACCTTACAGTATGTAACGATTCATAGCAGATTGCGCCAGACGGCATGGAACAAGATGGAAGTTACTGAGGTTACAGCTCCAGTAGTTTCTGTTTATGAGATGAATCCTGATTATAATGAGATTCTCCTTACGACAACAGTCAGCGCTGTAAATGAAAAAGGAATCACAGAGTACTTTAATGTAAAAGAATATTATAAAGTTCGCCAGGGAATCCAGCGTATGTATTTGCTGGATTATCAGCGAGACGTGCAGGAAATTTTCCAAGGACACAGAGGAAATGTTTATAAAAATTATTTGCAGTTAGGTATCCGGTCTGAAGATGTGGATTTCTGGTCCAACGAAACTGGTACAAACGTATGCTTTGTGCAGGAAGGTGACTTGTGGAGCTACAATCAGTCAACAAATCAGCTGGTGCAGGTGTACAGTTTTAGAAGCGGCACAGAGGTAGATGTGCGTGAGAACTACGGACAGCATGATATTCGTATCATTCGTGCAGATGAGACAGGAAGTATTGACTTTATTGTCTATGGTTACATGAACAGAGGTGACCATGAAGGGCAGGTTGGAATCAGTGTTTGTCATTATGACAGTGTGACAAATACGGTTGAGGAACAGCTTTTCCTTCCTACTACAGTGTCTTATAACGTGATGAGAAAATCTATCAGTCAGTTGTTATATATAAATGACGAGAGAACATTTTTCCTGATGCTTGGAGATAGCTTGTATGAGATTGATCTGGCCACAAAGGAATACAGTGTGCTGTTGGATGGACTGAACGAAAGTGTCAGTCGTTTCTCTGACAATGGCCGATATGTTGCGTGGGTGGATCCGACGCTGGCAGATGGGGCAGTCACACTTCAGGTTATGGATCTTAAAACAGGCAAGGTTGTTAAGGAAAATGCGCCGGATGGATATGTTATCAAGCCAATGGGATTTGTAGATGAAGATTGTATCTATGTATTTTCAAAGCAAGGCGGTAATGGTTTTGCTGGAGAAAAACTGGTGATTTCTGAGATTGCAGAAAGTGGTTTGAATGAACTTACATCTTACAGCAAAGAAGGATATTGGATTCCTGATGTAGTGGTGAATGACGGAGTGGTAAGGATCAGTCTTGTGGCAGCAGGAGAGACCGAGGTGACTAAGACCGATACTATCACAAACAAAGAAATGCAGGAGAGCCTGATGGCACAGGTTGAAACATACACAACCGAGATAAAACAGACACAGGTAAGACTGGTGCTGGCAACAGTGTCTAATGAGAAAGCGCCTGTTATAAAGACACCAAAATTAATGTTGTCAGAAGAACCGACAACATTGACTTTGGACCAGCATGTGTTTGAATACGAAAAAGAATAGTATCTTTTGAAAAAATTTAAAAAAGATTCTGTTCACGACGGACATCTGCCTGTTTGATGCTGTTAAGCAAGAATTTGTAGCGCATCTGGGCAGACTTTACCTGATATATATAGCAGTCAATCAGATCTGGATCTGTAGCATGCTCAAAATTGAGATATGCACAGTCCAGATCTTTTATTGCCTGCTTGATATTGCTTAACATTTGGGTATATCCCATCTCTGTAACTTTTGAAATAGAATGTTTGCTTCTCAAAATCTTCACCTCGTTATAATGTGTGGAATGGGTTTTTAATGACAGATAAAGTATCTGTCAGATATAGGAAAAATATACAAAAATAGAATATTTTTCTCTTTTGAAAAGTATATTTAAGTAAAAATGACGAAAAGGAAAAATATGGATTTAAAGTATGCTGTAATTACCATTGCAGGTGTGTGCGGACTGGTGCTATTGATTGGATTATTGCGCAAAAAAGCGGAGTTTGTCCTGAATTTTTTCGTTAGAATGGTGGTTGGACTTGTGTGCGTATACATAGCAAATTCTATTTTGGCTCACAGAGGAATTGATATAGCAGTAGGCCTGAATGCTGTCAGTGCGTTGACGCTGGGAAGCCTTGGTTTTGGAGGGTTTCTGTTACTGTACGGGGTGCTTTTGCTTGGACTTTTGTGAAAAATGCCAATGGAATTTTGGTTGTGCAGTTTGACCAATAGACAAGTTTTTCTTGAGGATCTATAATCAAGTCCACAAAGTGAGGTGAGGCCAATGAATCCGGGGCGGATTTGATGCTGCAGGGAATACTTACTGTGGCAGTGATATCGGATTATAGGTCAGACAAGATTCCTAACTGGTTGATCATCGCAGGATTGGGGTGCGGTGCGGTGTGGAGGATCTTGTTGTGCGGAGACCTCTGGTATCAAGTGTTGCTGGGAATTGGGTGCCCGGTGATCATCTTTTATCTTCTTTTTCTAATGCGCGCCTTAGGTGCGGGCGATATCAAATTATTTTCTGTGGTGGGCTGTTTTTGGCCTTTTCAAGACTTATTATCATGTATTTTATTATCATTTGTGGCCGGTGCGGTCATATCCATCAGCAAATTGCTGATTCATGGACAACTCTTTGAGAGTTTATCTTGTTTTTATCTTTATGTTCGGAAAGTTTACCAGACTAAGAAAATTGAGAAATATCCAGGAAGAAATGTAAAACAGCGGCAAATGCACTTTTCGATCGCTATTTACTTAGGTTTTTTCCTGACAATAGGAGCTAAGTATGGGAAAATTTTCGATTCTTTTATGTGATTCCGATGAAGTATATATGAAAAGATTAGCGGCAGGACTTAACAAGCTGTTTAAGGAAAAAGCATCTGTCAGCACAATTACAGAGGAAGATTCGGCAAATTGCGTGGAACATGCACAATTGGTGCTGACAAGTGGCGGGGAGCAGTTTTTGCAGAGGTGTTATGGGGAAAACTGCACGTTCTTGCATTTGCACGAAGGAGATTCGATAGAGGATCCAGACCGGTACAAGGAAAGTATCTATAAATACCAGTCTGTATCACGAATTGGACGAGCATTGACCAAATATATCCCAAACCAGCAAAGCTGGTGCGGTGTGGATGCGGTAGGCAGTCGTCAGAAGTGGTATGGGGTGATCTCGCCTTCACATCATAGGTCAATGATCCCATTTGGGATATCTTTGGCACAGCGATTAAGTGTAAGAAAGAGAACGTTGGTATTGATATTTATGGAATTTTCTGGGATATCCACACTACTTGGACTTGAGCAATGTGGAGGGATAGAAGATTTTGTGCTGGCGCTAAGAAAGGCGCAGAAAGAAGAACTTGCGGAGATTCCACTTCCGGAAGTGAATACGCTTCCTGGGATAGATCTGTTAAATGTTACTGATACGCCGATGGTTTTGTATGAACTTACCGAGGGCGATATGGATAATTTGTTCCAGAGAATCAGGAAGGATCAGCAGTACGACGAGGTTGTTTGGATCGCAGGCAACATGGTGCGTGGAATTGTAGAATTGTTTCAGGAAAGTGAAAAGGTTTTTGGCATTCTGGGAGAGGATGCGTACAGCACATGCTGTGAAAAAGAATTTACTGCATTTTATAAAAAGATAGGTGTAGAGAATGGTAGGTTATGCTGGTTTACGCTTCCTGATTTGTCAGATATGGATGCTGGAGAACATTTGCTTTTGCAGTGGTCAGAGTCGGCAATTGGGGCTGCGGTAAAAAGACTGTTGCAGGAGGATTGATAGGGTGAATGATTGGATTGAATTGATCAGGAATCAGATTTTAGAGGATCTTGATGCGGAGAAGGATGTGTCAGATGAAGTGTTGCGGGATGCAATACAACGGCACATAAAAAGCTTTTCTGAAAAACACTTGCTAACATTGGAGCAGCGGCAAAGGATACAAGTGCAGTTGTTTAATTCTTTTCGAAAACTGGATGTGCTGCAGGAATTGCTTGAGCAACAGGATGTAACAGAAATCATGGTAAATGGCCATAAGAATATATTTTATGAAAAAAAAGGTGCATTGCATCGGTGGGATAAGGTTTTTTCTTCGGAAGATATGCTGGAAAATGTAGTGCGGCAAATTGCTGCACTGGGGAACAAGTCTATCAGTGAGGCAGAGCCAATTGTGGATACCCGTTTGAGCGATGGATCTCGTGTGAATATTGTTGCGCCACCAGCATCTGTTGAGGGGTATTGTGTCACTGTTCGAAAGTTTGGCAGGAGCTATATGTCCTTAGGGAAATTGGTGGAAATGGGAACGATTTCACAGGAGTTGAAACAATTTTTGGAATTAATAGTGCGGGCTGGATACAACATCTTTGTGTCCGGTGGAACGGGTAGTGGAAAGACAACCTTTTTAAATGCACTTTCTATGGCAATACCTGATGGCGAAAGAGTGATCACGATAGAAGATTCTGCAGAACTGCAATTGCAAGGAGTGGAGAATCTTGTGCGTTTGGAAGCCAGAGAGGCCAATTTAAATGGAGCATCGTCAATAACAATCAGAGATTTGATAAGGACTTCGTTGAGAATGCGGCCAGATAGAATTATCGTTGGAGAAGTTCGCGGGCCAGAGGCAATAGAATTGCTTCAGGCAAATAATACAGGGCATAGCGGAAGTATGTCTACGGGGCATGGGAATTCTTGTCGGGATATGTTGAGCCGCTTAGAGATACTTGTACTTATGGGGTTGGAAATTCCGCTACAAGCAGTTCGAAGTCAGATTTCATCAGGGATTGATATTTTGATTCACATGGGACGTTTGGAGAATAAAAGTAGGAAAGTGCTTCAGGTGTGTGAAATTCTGGGGATGACAGAGGGGCAGATAGATATACGGCCACTATATGAATATGATCAAGGTGAAAGAACCTGGGAACGAAAGGGTAGATTGACCCGCATGCATCGCATAACAGAAAAAGGGTTCGGCAAGGAGCTAGAGAAACTATATGGACAGCAAGAACTGTATGAAGCGGTAGAATCGAGAAAACCATGAGAGAAAAATGTGCTCTGTTAGGAAAGACAGGTTGTGTAACCTTTCTTGTGGCTTGGGTTTTCTATGACTCCTGGGCAGGAATTTTAAGTGTGGCTTTGGTGTTTCCGCTATTTCTTTGGGAATACAGGGATGCTTCTGCACAGAAATTCAAATATGAATTAGAAAAACAGTTTTGCGAGGGATTATTCTTTGCGGCGGGAGCTCTTGAAGCTGGATACTCAGCGGAGAATGCCTGGAGACAAATGCAATGTGAAGTGGAACGGTTGTTTGGAAAAGGGAGTTTCTATGGTTGTGCATTGGCAGATATGAACCAGAGAGTGGCGATTAATCAGCCGTTGGAAAGGTTGATGCTAGATTTTTCTCAAAAAACCGATTCCGATCTGATAAAGACATTTGCAGAAGTGTTTTATTTTGCCAGGAAAAGTGGCGGTAATCTGGCAGCTATTATGCGGCAGACAGCTTCTAGGATTCGGCAGAATTTTCAAATACAAGAAGAAGTGCAGTTGGCGATCGCATCTAGAAAATTGGAGCTTGCAATCATGAATGTGCTGCCATTTTCCATTCTTGGATATCTGAAAATTTGTTCAAAGGAATTCTTAGAACCTTTATACCATACGCCTGTGGGCATATGCGTTATGACGATTTGTCTTGCCATGTATTTGATGGCATGGATTATAGCGAAAAGGATGATGAAGATAGGTGCGTGATAAATGAAATCAAAAAAGAATAACAATAAAAAAGCGTTGATTGCAGGAGTGGCTATTGTGTTCTTGATGGTTATGTTTATTGCGGCAGAGCTGATAGAGAGCCATGATCAAATCCAAAATGGAATATATAGAGGAACAGTCCAGTCGGAAATATATGAAGAGACATTTGTTGCAAGAACTGACAACGGGGAAAAACAGCATGTTGATGTGGTTGTGTTTCCAAGGCAGCTTACGGAGGAACAATGCCAGGAATTGATAGAAAAAGCCATATTGGAGTTTGAACAAACGTATCTGGGTGAAAATGAATCGGCAGATGCTGTTTGGCAAGACTTGGTATTTCAGTCCAGTTTTTGTGATGGGATGGTAACTGCCGTATATACCAGTGATGCCCCGCTGATAGTTTGGGAGGATGGCTCGGTATCTCTTGAATCAGTGGCTGAATCAGGGCGACTTGTTGCTTTAGAGATTACTTTTTTGTGCCAAGAGACACAAGTGGAATATAACTGCTATGTAAATGTGAAAAAGCCTGAAGATGCTATAACACAGAGCAGAGAGGAACGGTACATTCAAGTAGTGCAAGAAGAAGAAAAAGAAACAAGAGATCAGGAAAAATTTGTTCTGCCGAAAGAGATTGCGGGAGAACAAATACATTGGTCAAAAAAGATAGATTCTAACATTTTTGTGCTTGTAGTGTTAGGCGGTGTTGCAATCATTTGCCTTCGTCAACAATCGGAACAATTTGACAGACAGCAACAAAAGATACGAGAAAAAATGTTGCTACAAGAATATCCACATATGGTAACGCAGATATCTTTGCTGATGGGGGCGGGAATGCCTATTACAACTGCTTGGGAAAGAATGGTGAAAGAATATCTACAAAAACAGATAGATATAGACGATAAGAAAGCGCAAAAAACATTATATCTGGAAGAAATGCTGGTTACATACAGGATGATCTCTGAGGGGGTAAGTATTAGATCTGCCATAGAAGAATTTGGTGTTAGAGTGGGACTTCCGCAGTACCGAAAACTATCGGCGTTGCTTGTGCAAAATATGAGAAACGGAACGAAAGAGATTGTTGAGATGCTGGATGTGGAAGCGGGTATTGCAGTGGAGGACCAAAAACGAAGTGTTCGAAAACAAGGAGAAGAAACGGGCACAAAGCTGCTGTTTCCAATGTTGTTATTATTTTTAATGGTATTAATCGCTGTTATGTATCCGGCGATACAGAATTTTTAAGGAGGGGGAACTATGGGGGAAATAAGACGATTTATTCGAGAAGAAGATGGAATCGGAGTCGTAGAAATTATTTTGGTTTTAGTGGTTTTGATTGGTTTGGTAGTGATTTTTAAAAAGCAATTAACGGAATTGGTAAACAATGCGTTTTCAAATATTTCATCAAAGGCAGGAACATTGTGAAAAGAAAAGTATCGGGCAGTATAACCATTTTTCTTGCTTTTATATTGATTTTTGTAATGTCGGTAGTATTTGTGTTCCTGGAGGTTGCAAGAGTGCAAGGGTTGCAGCAAAGAGCGGAGACTGATTCGATTATAATGAAAAATTCTCTTATGTCTGAATATAACAAACAATTATGGGACGAGTATAGTTTGTTGCTGTATGATGGAGGATTTGGACAAAGAGAGCTCTGCTTAGATATGGTTTCTGAAAGAGGGAAGATATTTTCGGCGGAGAACCTTGACCTGTACAGAGGCGAGTCAGAAGCTATTTCTGTTTCTACATGGAATCTGTTTGGCATACATGCAGAGGATGTTGTGATATCTGGCTATGGATTAGTTACAGATCAAAATGGATGGGCCTTTATCAACCAGGCATCAAAAGCTGTAGAAAACAACTATACACAAGAAAAACTTCAAGAGCTATACGGAATTGCAACAAAAAAGAGTCAAGATAATGGGCATGAGGTAGAGGTTAATGAGACGCAAAAAGAGCTTGTGCTGCAAGAAAATCCAATTGATTGTGTGACCAATATGAAACGAAAAGGACTGTTAGAATTGCTGGTGGGAGAAGAGAATATATCACCAAAAGAGCTAGATCTAGATAGTACCCTTGGTAAACGAACGATTCAGAAAGGAACTATTTGCTATGAATTGGGAAATTATACATGGAAAGAGAAGATATTGTTTCGGCAGTATTTGCGACAATATTTTCCAGACTATACAAAGACAACAAATAAAGGGGCGCTTGCATATGAAATGGAATATTTAATAATCGGACGAGAGTCTGACAGAAAAAATCTACAAGGTGTACTGAACCAATTGTTGGTCATAAGAGAAGTTTCGAATGTGCAGTATTTAAAAAGTAGCGTTGAAAAACAGGAATTGATACTTGCGGCGGCAACTTCTCTGGCAGCTGCCACTATGTCGCCAGAACTTATACCTGTGTATAAAACGGGAATTACGGCTGCATGGGCATATGCAGAGTCTGTATCAGACATACGGCTATTGCTTGATGGATATAATGTAGCACTGATAAAAAAAGAAGAACAATGGAATACCGATCTAGGTGGATTAGCCAATGCCGGAAAAGAACGTTCTGTATCACAGCGGGAAGGCTATGACTATCAACAGTATTTACAGATTCTTCTGTGGTCAAAAAGTGATAGTGTCTTGGCATATAGGGCAATGGATTTGATAGAAAAAAATACTGGAGCAAGGATGGATACTCATCTGTATAGGATAGATGGACAAGTAACTTACGCTGCCGATACACTGTTTTCTGCTTTTGTGCCTATTGGAAGAGGAAAAGTGAGCAGGTATCAATTTAAGGAGCCTTTTTCGGCCAATTATTTAAAGGAATAGCATTGGATATGGAGCAGTGTTTTTGTATGACAGAGAAATATAAATCAGGTTTATCTTTCAAGCTACTGAAAAACAGTAGAAAACTTTCCCAACATTACGATAATAAAAACTCTCTCTACAAATGGAGGAATTGCTTGAGTTTCAAGCATACTCAACATGATTATTTGATTAGTCATCACTCAAAATATTGCTTAAATTTAGAAAAAGAGATAACCCAATCTTTAAATGAATTAATTTGTTTTAGTTGTGCGAAAGCCCATCGCACAAAAAAATCGTCTGGTTTTATCTCTAGTTCTGCAAAAACACTGCTCCATGTCCGATGCAGAGGTTCCATGACTGTGGAAGCGGCCTTTGTTGTTCCGTTTATCATATTCTTTTTGGTATTGTTTCTGGGGCTATTTCAGCTATTGGCGGTAGAGATAAAGGTGAATCAAGCTTTAAGCTATGCAGCATCTGCATTGGCGACAGAAATGCTGATGAATGAAAATGAAATCCTTGAAGGAATAGTGGGAAAACAGATTCTGATAAAGGAGTTAAAAAAACAGGGGGCTACGGATGAAGAATTTGTGGGTGGTTTTCAAAGTATTAAAATGAATGACAGAGAAAGCGATGGTGAATATGTTAGATTGACTGTTCATTATGCAATAAGAATGCCCTTGAATATCTTTGGAAAAGATGTGTTAGAGGTATCCCAAAGTGCAGCGGCAAGGCGCTGGAAAGGACGGAGTAGTGGACAAACGGGCGATAACAGATGGGTGTATATTGCTCCGTTTGGAACTGTTTATCACAGTGGAGTACATTGCTCATACCTTGATTTGTCCTTGGTCAGTGTCTCTGAACAATCGGTGGGATCGCTGCGCAATAAAGACGGGGGCCGTTACTATAAATGTCAAGGTTGTATAATGAACGCCGAAAATGCTAGTGGGAAAACAGTATATGTAACTGACTACGGAACCCAGTATCATTATTCCTTGAACTGCAGTGGTATAAAAAGAACAATAAGAAGAGTTCTTGAGAAAAATGTTGTGGGACGAACGCCTTGCCAAAAGTGTTACTGAAATGAAGTGGATATTGATATTTGTTATTTTGGTTATCCTTGCAATAGAGGATGTAAGAGAACGCCAGATTCGGATTATTTGGATTGTTGGAATGGCTGTAGTAGCAATGCTGGATATGCTATTGAATGTGTCTGCATATAAAATAGTAGATGTTTTTGCTGGTTTGTTGCCAGGAAGTGTATTGGTCATACTATCCCTTATATTCCCAAAACATATAGGCTGTGGAGATGGTTTGGTGCTTTTGGCGCTAGGTGGGTTGTTAGGATTAGCAGATACGTTGGTGGTGTTTTTTGTTAGTACTTTGGTGGCTGCAGGGATGGCTTTGGTAATATGTGTTTTAAACAGGAATAGCAGGGAAATCTTGCTTCCCAATATAGTCTTTTACTTGTTGGGATATATGGTGTTTATGGTTATAAAAACGAAAGGTGCTGGGCTGGGTGTGTTGTAGTGGATACTTGTGATAGAAAGAGGCGGAGGAAATATTCTGGGAAAGTGAGAGCATCGTATACGGTGGAGGCATCAATGATCATGCCGTTGGTTATTTTGATAATCGTAGGGGCTCTACACTTGGCAATTTGTTTGCACAATCAGGTGATAGACTTGGCGGAACAAGAGGTCGCAGTAAAAGAGATAGATCCTGTGAATGCAATGTATGGCCGCGATATAAATAATTGAGAAAGGACAAAGAGAGAACTTGGATGAAGGTAGAGTATATTAGAAACTTAACAGGAAGTTATATGATTATTAAAGATGCAGAATATCAGTATGAGAATTCGGAACTGCTAATGTTGTTGAATAATAAAGTGCCGGGGTTATTAGAATTGCAAATTATTATCAGCAATGGGAAACTGGAGTACTGGTATGACATTACGGGAACCACATCTTTAGGAACCATGATGGAATTGTTTTCTATGGATAGAACAAAATTAAGACGTATCATAGAAGATATTTATGATATGAATTATCAGTTAGAAGATTATATGCTGGATGGTGAGAATGTGTCTTATCTTCCGGAATGGATATATTATGATAGAAATGATGAGAAGTATAAATTTTGCTATCTTCCAGGATTGAAAACCCAAGGAGGAATGGGTATACAACTGTTGGCGGAGTATCTGCTTACAAAGATAGATCACAAAGACAGGGATGCTGTCAAGATGGGGTACGATTTTTATGAAAAGAGTATTCAGGAAAGTTGTTCGGCAAAAGAACTTTTGGGATGCATTATCTTGCCCTTGTCTAAAGAGGAGAATGAATCTGAATCAGGCTTAATAGCAGAAACCATGCAGCCGATATCGGAGAATGCTGATGATTGGCCTATTGTTGATGAGGATGTTTCTCGCGGTGTGAAAAAGGGGCGCATGAACAGGAAAACCATAAAAATTAAGAAAAAGAAAGTTTTTTCCAAGTCAAAAGATTATGAGGAGATATTGAAAGAATTGCAGGGGTGTCAGCAGGTTGCTGAACCGATTGTTCGTGAAACTCCAACTGTTTTCTTAAAAACGAACAAAGAAGTGGAATATGGGAAATTAATTTACCAAGGAAGTGGAAAAGAAGAGAATTTTGTTTTGGAAGGAGATGTGTTCGTAATAGGAAAAGATACGGAAAAGGCCCAGGGGATTCTTCAGGCTGATACTGTGAGCAGAATTCATGCCAGAATATTTCGAAAAGAAGGTTCTTATTATATAGAAGATTTGAATTCTACCAATGGAACATTTGTAAACGGAAAGGAACTTTTTTATCGAGATCCAGTAAAATTAGAAAAGATGGATATGATTTGCTTTGCGACAGAAGAATTTCTGTTTGGGTAATCTGGCAGCGTTTGTTTGGTTTCATAAAGAGTTTATTTGACAGAGGAGAAATAAACATGTTAAGGTGCTATCATCTTTTGAGATATTAATATGAGAGAAAAGATGAAAGAAGTGCTTGGCAATGGAAAATAATACGGTTAACTATAATGCTGGAAACGGCAGGAATCCATACATAACACCTGTAAATATAACATTGGTCATTATCAATGTTGTGATGTTTTTTGTGTCCGATATAATGGCTAGATTTGGCGGAACGGATTACATTGTTATAGCAGGGGCCTTGTTTCCTCCTGCGGTGTTGACGGGGCAGTGGTATCGTTTGATCACTTGTACATTTCTGCATTCGGATATCCATCATTTGTTTAATAACATGTTGTTGTTGGTTTGTTTGGGGAGCTATTTAGAACGATCCTTAGGGAAAGTAAAATATCTTATTTTTTATTTCCTGTCTGGTTTAGTAAGCAGTATGATATCGGCTGGCTGGATGATTGCAGCAGGAGATATCGCCTGGTCTCTCGGTGCCTCTGGTGTAGTGTTTGGAATTATAGGAGCTTTGTTGTGGATGCTTATTCGCAACAGAGGAAGATTTGAGGGGCTTTCTATTACGCGTTTTGTGGTAATGATTGTATTATCGCTTTACTTTGGTTTTACATCTGTAGGCGTTGACAATGCTGCTCACGTGGGTGGATTGTTAGCCGGCTTTGTCTTGGGGATTATTTTGTACAGAAAGAAAACTTGCCCATATTGATTTTTGGATATGTAAAAATTATACTGTTAATAGATAATAAATTTAATCAGGAGGAAAGCGGCGCCTTGTGCCGCATGAAAACCAATGAAAGATAATAATTGCATTTTTTGTAAATTAGCAAATGGCGATATTCCAACAAATATGATTTATGAAGATGACATGTTTGCGGTGATTATGGATGCTTGTCCAGCATCTAAAGGGCATGCGTTAATCTTGCCAAAAGATCACTATGCAAATGTTTACGAATTGCCAGAAGATACAGCGGCAGCAGCTTTTGTTTTAGCTAAGAAATTAGCTCCAAAAATGGTGGAAGCTCTTGGCTGTGATGGATTAAATATTGTGCAGAACAATGGAGCGGCAGCAGGACAGACTGTATTTCACTTCCATATGCATTTGATTCCACGATATGAGAATGGTAATGATTTTATTACATGGAATCATGCAGAACTTACAGATGAAGAGAAGCAGAGCGTTTATGAAGCGTTAGCTGCAGCTTGCAAATAAGAAGCGTAAAAAATAGAGAATGGATATAAAAAAATAATCGCCAATAGGCGATTATTTTTTTGCTGTTTTTACGATTAATTCTAAAATTGTATTGATTGGATTCATCTGTTTACTTTCGTTCATAGCTGCTATGTACTGAGTTTTTTTCTTTCCAACAGTTTTGAGTGCATCCAATAACTGCTGATCTGTAAGGGTATCTTCATCTAAAACATAGCTAAATCCCTGTTTTGCAAAAGATTTTGCGTTGAGGATCTGATCGCCACGGCTAGCTGAAGCAGATAAAGGAATCAAGATATTAGGTTTCTTTAATGCTAAAAGTTCGCAGATGGCGTTTGCACCAGCTCTTGATACAACAATGTCTGCCAATGCCAGAAGATCTGGAAGTTCCTGGCTGATATATTCGTACTGCATGTATCCGGCCTGCTGATTTAATGTAGGATCCAAATTGTCTTTGCCGCAAAGATGGATCACATCGTAATCTGCAAGGATTACAGGTAACTGGCGTCGAACAGTTTCGTTAATAAACTTGGAACCAGTACTGCCACCCATGATTAAAAGAACAGGTTTTGTGCCAGATAATCCAGTAAACTGCAGAGCTTTTTCTTTTGAGCCGGAGAAAAGTTCCTGGCGGATTGGAGAGCCTGTCAGTACGGCTTTGTCTTCTGGCAGATGCTTTAATGTTTCAGGGAAGTTACAGCATACTTTGCTGGCTGCAGGGATTGCAAGTTTGTTTGCAAGGCCTGGTGTAATGTCTGATTCGTGAATGATAACAGGAATACCTGAATGTTTTGCCGCAAGTACAACTGGAACCGAAACAAAACCACCTTTTGAAAAAACAATATCTGGTTTGATCTTTTTCAATAACTGTCTTGCCTGGAAATAGCCTTTCACTACTTTGGCAGGGTCAGAAAAGTTCTTTGGGTCAAAGTAACGACGTAATTTTCCAGAGGAAATGCCGTAATATTTGATGCCCTGATCTTCGATGAGCTGCTTTTCGATTCCTGTGTGAGAACCAATATAGTGAATGTCATATCCCATTTCTAACAATCTTGGAAACAGTGCGATATTTGGGGTAACGTGACCTGCAGTACCGCCACCGGTCATAACAATTTTTTTCATTTGAGACACCTCATTTTGATAAATTAATACTAAAGAAACTTTACTTTAGTCCGGATAAAAAGTCAAGGTCAGCAGGTGTTTTGTGCTTACCTTAATTATATGGAAAACATGGCACTTTAAAACCAAAAAAGACAAAAGTAATTGTTACATTGATAAAAAATATAAAAGTGGTGGAAACACATCAAAAAAAGCATAAAAAAACAGGGAAAAAGCGTAAAAAACGCCCTTTTTTAGTGCAAAAATGGCAAAAAATGGCAAAAGTGCTTGACATAACATCTGCGCATTGCTATAATCCACGAGAAAAAGTTGTAACAATTCCGTAATATTTTTAACAAAAAAGAATAAAATAGTATGGAATATATGGTTGGAAAAAGAAAAAATTCCAGTTCTTTTTTCAATCAAAACAAAGTAGGATTCATTGCGTATGAATCTGAATAGGAGGTCATAATGAAACACACAAAAAGAGCGGTGTCCTGTTTGATCGTAGCAGCATCTTTGGTTGTTACTGCAGTGACATCAACACTTTCCGGAAACGTTACGGACACTAGTCAGAGTAGTCAGCAAGTCTATAAAGAAGTTGTTATCCTGGCTGAAGCGCAGGATGGAGAAACAAAACAGAAAACAAAAGCGGAAAGAACAATTGAAGCGACTACACTTGCAGTATCAGCAGATGTGGCAACAGTTGTTGCTGGTGAATCATCTGATGCGGCCTGGATCGGAGCGGTCATGGCAGATGTTGAGGAGTTTTTAAATGTTCGCGAAAAAGCATCTGAAGATTCTCAGGTGGTTGGAAAATTATACAGAGGATCCCTGGCACAGGTTATTGAAAAAGGGGATACATGGACAAAGATTAAGTCCGGTAACGTTGAAGGATATATCAAAAACAAATATTGTGCTTATGGTGATGATGCGAAAGCATTAGCAGAAGAAATCTGCAAGAAACAGGCTGTAAGCAAAAAAGAAGATCTCGATGTTCGCAAAGAAGCAAGTATGGAAGAAGGAACAGTCATCCTGGGACAGTTGGCAGAAGGCGAAAAGAGAATGGTTGTAACAACTTTTCCAGTTCCGGAAGGATGGGTTGCCATTGAGTGGGACGGAGGCGTGGGTTATGTTAGTGCAGAACAGGTAGCGGTTTCTTTTGATCATGCTGAAGCCATGACCTTAGAAGAAGAAAAAGAAGCTGCGAAGGCAAGAGAAGCAGCAAGATATGCAGAGATTGCAGAGGCAGCAACAGTAAATGCAACTGTGACAGTGGACGATGTAAAACTCCTTGCAGCATTAATCTTTTGTGAAGCAGGCGGAGAAAAATATGAAGGACAGGTAGCTGTAGGTGCGGTAGTAATGAACCGAATCGAAAGCGGCAAGTTCCCAGATTCCATCTATGATGTAACTTACCAGAAAGGCCAGTTTACACCTGCAATGAATGGAAAAGTGCAGAGAACATTGGACAATGGAAAGTACAAACATTGTATCGATGCTGCGGAAGCTTCTTTAAAAGGAGAAGACCCAACAAATGGATGCTTATTCTTTAACTCTGGAAGAGGAAAAGGTTTGCAGATCGGAAATCAGCATTTTTATTAAATCGAAAAAAGTGCTGCAAATAAAAAACAGACTATAGAATGGTAGTTTTTGTGCCTTTAAAAGACAGTTGGATGTTTAAAGACAAACATCTCAGCTGTCTTTTTTGCTTAAGTTCCCCTGTGGTCGTAATAGAACTGAAAAGGATTCTTTATTGTAATTAAGCGTGAAATATGGTATCTTGAAACTATTCAAAACAAAGATAAATCGGGTGTTTGTTTTGATTAATCATATCAGCGAAAGGAGATGCCCTATGAATTTTGAAGTGATTGCATGGCTGATCATTCTTGTGATCATGGTAATTGCAGAGTTTGCAACGATGGGACTTGCAACGATCTGGTTTGCCGGAGGTGCTTTGGTTGCGTTTATAGCGGCTTTGGTGGATGCTCCTTTACCTGCGCAGGTTGTGTTGTTTTTTGTGGTTTCCTTTGTATTGCTATTCTTTACAAGACCTTTGGCGAAGAAGCAGTTTAACACAAAGCGAGAGAAGACTAATGCGGAGAGCCTTATTGGTCAGGAAGCAGTGGTTTTGGAACCTATCAGTAACATTTCAGCGTCTGGTCTGGTACAGATTAGAGGTCAGGAATGGACGGCTAGAGCAAAAGATAGCGGAAAGCAATTTGCAAAAGATGACATCGTTAAAGTTGTTGCCATCGAAGGCGTAAAATTAATAGTAGAAGAATTAGAAACAGCAAATACTACATCTATATTTGAGGACTAAAGGAGGTATTTGAATGGGACCATTTATAGCAGTAATTATTTTAGTAATCATCGTAGTTATTATCCTTATTTCCTGTATTAAGATCGTGCCACAGGCTAATGCTTATGTTGTGGAACGTCTTGGCGCATATCAGGGAACATGGGATGTAGGACTTCACTTTAAACTTCCATTTATTGACCGTATTGCAAAACGTGTACTTTTGAAAGAGCAGGTAGTAGACTTTGCGCCACAGCCTGTAATCACAAAAGATAACGTAACAATGAGAATCGATACAGTTGTATTTTTCCAGATTACAGATCCAAAGCTGTTCGCATACGGTGTTGAAAATCCAATCATGGCTATTGAAAATCTGACAGCCACAACACTGCGAAATATCATCGGTGATCTTGAACTGGACGAAACACTTACATCCAGAGAGACAATCAATACAAAGATGCGTGCATCTCTTGATATTGCCACAGATCCATGGGGCATCAAAGTAAATCGTGTAGAGTTAAAGAATATCATTCCACCAACAGCGATCCAGGATGCAATGGAAAAACAGATGAAGGCAGAACGTGAACGTCGAGAAGCAATTCTTCGTGCTGAAGGTGAGAAGAAATCAACAATCCTTGTGGCAGAAGGTAAGAAAGAATCCGCTATCTTAGATGCAGAAGCTGAAAAACAGGCAGCAATCCTTCGCGCAGAAGCGAAAAAAGAAGCCACTGTAAAAGAGGCAGAAGGTCAGGCGGAAGCTATCTTGAAGATTCAGCAGGCCAATGCAGACGGTCTCCGATTCCTGAAAGATGCTGCGCCAGATGCGGCAGTACTTCAGTTAAAGAGTCTGGAAGCATTCGCGAAAGCAGCTGACGGAAATGCTACAAAGATCATTATTCCATCTGAAATTCAGGGAATAGCAGGTTTGGCAAAATCTATTGTAGAAGTAGCGGCAAACGATGAAGGCGCAACAAAAGCATAATAGAGTAATAAGAGGATGCCTCAAGTAGGCATCCTCATTGACTTAGTAAAAAAAATATACTATTATGACACATATTTATAGGTATGGGACAAATTGAAGATCCATACATAGATCCTATATGAGGAGGATATCAGGATGAACTTAAAAGGGAAACATTTTTTGAAATTACTTGATTTTACACCAGAAGAGATCTTATATCTTGTTGATCTGGCAGCAGATTTAAAAGCAAAGAAAAAACAGGGGATCCTTCATGATACACTGAGAGGGAAAAATGTTGCCTTGATTTTCGAAAAGACAAGTACAAGAACTCGTTGTTCTTTTGAAGTTGCAGCGCATGACTTGGGAATGGGCGCAACATTTTTAGATCCAAAACAGTGTCAGCTGGGCAAAAAAGAAAGCTTGGCAGATACAGCCAGAGTGTTGAGCAGAATGTATGACGGTATCGAATATCGAGGATATGGTCAGGAAATCGTAGATGAGCTTGCGAAATATTCAAGAGTTCCTGTTTGGAATGGGTTGACAAATGAATTCCATCCAACGCAGATGCTTGCAGATGTGCTCACTATCAAAGAACACTTCGGAAGAGTAAAAGGTATTAAATTAGTATATATGGGTGATGCGCGCTATAACATGGGCAACTCCCTGATGGTAGTCTGCGCAAAATTAGGTATGCATTTTGTTGGATGCACATCTAAGAATTATTTCCCAGAACAGCATTTGATTGATCAGTGTAAAGAAATCGCTGCACAGACAGGTGCGACCATCACACTGACAGAAGATGTTATGGAAGGTACAAAAGGTGCAGATGTTATCTATACAGACGTTTGGGTTTCCATGGGCGAACCAGACGAAATCTGGGAAGAACGTATCAAAGAACTTCTTCCATACCAGGTAAACAAGGCTGTAATGGACAATGCAGGTCCACAGTGCCGCTTTATGCACTGTCTGCCAGCGTTCCATGACCTTAAGACAGAAGTTGGTCAGGAGATCAAAGCAAAATTTGGTCTGGATGAGATCGAAGTTACAGATGAAGTGTTTGAAAGTGAACAGTCTATTGTATTTGATGAAGCGGAAAACAGAATGCATACAATCAAGGCAATGATGCTGGCTACTATTGGAGAATAAATGTTGCAGGAAGAATTTCTGAAGAAAGAACTCAATACAAGTTGGGCAGGGAAAACCGTAAGTTGGTTCGATGTAACAGATTCAACCAATGAAGAGGTGAAGCGGCTGGCTGAGAAGGGAGCCTCTCACGGAACATTGGTGGTGGCTGATTCACAAACTGCTGGAAAAGGAAGGCTAGGAAGAAGTTTTGTGTCGCCAAAAGGACAGGGAATCTGGATGTCGCTTTTGATCAAGGATCAAATCGAGCCAGCAAAAGCATCCATGCTCACACTGGTAATGGGACTTGCGGTGGCGAAAGCCATCCAGGAAGAAGCCGGTGTTGCGCCGCAGATCAAATGGCCAAACGATGTGATCTTAAGTGGCAAAAAAGTATGCGGCATTTTAACAGAGATGAGCCTTCTGGGAGAACAGATTAATTATCTGGTTGTAGGCGTTGGCGTAAATGTGGGCAACTGTAATTTCCCTGAAGAACTTCAGTCGGTAGCGACATCCATTCTTTTGGAAAGCGGCAAAGTGATTAATCGAAAGTCACTGCTGGAAAAAATCTTGCAGATATTTGAAGACTATTACAGAGTGTTTATGAAGAGTCAGACGCTGTCTGAGCTAAAAGATCTGTATAATCAGTATTTGATCAATCGCAACAGACAAGTGAGGGTATTAGATCCGAAAGGGGATTATTCCGGTGTTGCAGAAGGGATCAACAATGAAGGTGAATTAATCGTAGAGACAGATTGCGGGAAACGAAATGTATCCTCCGGGGAAGTTTCCGTCCGCGGTGTTCTAGGATATACCATATAAGACCCATTGGGCGAGGAGAACAGAATGTATCAGGAAGATGTTGTGTTGTGCGGCTCAAGTGCATATACACAGAAGTATTATTTAAATGATGATTTTCAGGGACTGCCACAGGCAATCCAGGATGAATTAAAGATTATGTGTGTGCTTTACACAGAAGATATTGGCGGCACGCTCACATTAAAGTTTGATGAAGAAGGCAGTCTGTATTTTGAAACAGCGGCTGATGAAGGTGATCTGCTTTATGATGATATCGGAAGTGTCTTGAAGATCAAACAGATACAGAACGAGAAAGATGAACTGTTGGAAGCGTTAGAGCTCTACTATAAAGTATTTTTCCTTGGGGAAGAGTGGGAGGACTAAGCATGTTATTGACAATCGATATTGGAAATACAAATTTTACTCTGGGTGTTTTTGATGGCAAGGAATTAAAAGCTACATTCAGAATCACAACAATCCATTCCCGTACATCTGACGAGTATGGGATCGTAATCTGCGATCTGTTGGAGCACAATAAGATGACAGTGGATGATATCTCAGATGTTATCATTGCTTCTGTTGTGCCAAATGTTATGCATTCTCTGACAAGTGCAATTATTAAATATTTCAATATCAGACCGCTGATCATTGAAGCCGGCGTAAAAACAGGCATCCGTGTAGCTGGGAAAAATCCAAAGCAGGTAGGAGCGGACCGTATTGTAGACGCGGCAGCAGTTTATGAGTTGTATGGCGGACCGGCAATCGTTGTTGATTATGGTACTGCGACAACGTATGATCTTGTGGATGCAGAAGGAACTTTTGTTTCTTGTGTCATTGCGCCAGGTATCAGAACATCTGCGCAGGCAATGTGGAGCATGGCTGCAAAGCTTCCTGAATTTGAAATCAGAAAACCAGATACTATCCTGGCACAGGAGACAATTGCATGTATGCAGGCAGGGCTCGTGTATGGCCAGATTGGTTCTACAGAATATATTATCAATCAGATCAAAAAAGAATCCGGACTCGAGAATATCAAAGTTATTGCGACGGGCGGACTTGGAACACTGATTGAAAAAGAGACAGACGCTATTGATATCTATGATCCAATGCTGACTTTAAAAGGAATGCAGATCATTTACGAAAAAAATAAAAGCGGCAGATAAACTGCGCGGATTTTTTTAGAAAGAAAAGCGAAATGGAAACATTGAAAATTGGAAATGTAACGCTGGACAATCCTTTGATCCTAGCGCCGATGGCAGGGGTAACAGACCTGCCATTTCGCTTGCTGTGCAAGGAGCAAGGCGCAGGGTTGTTGTGCATGGAGATGGTCAGCGCAAAGGCAATTTATTATAGAAACAAAAACACAGAGCAGTTAATGGAGATTGACGAAAGAGAACGGCCAGTGTCTCTGCAGTTGTTCGGTTCAGAACCAGATCTGTTGGCAGAGATTGCGGCACAGATTGAAGACCGCCCATTTGACATTCTGGATTTTAATATGGGATGTCCGGTGCCAAAGGTTGTAAACAACGGCGAAGGGTCTGCCCTGATGAAAAATCCGAAATTAGTGGAAGAGATTTTATCCAAAATGGTTAAGGCGGTAAAAAAACCTGTTACCGTTAAGTTCCGCAGAGGCTTTGATGAAGATCATATCAATGCGGTGGAGATTGCCAAGATCGCAGAAAGCTGCGGCGTTGCTGCTGTGGCAGTTCATGGAAGAACAAGACAGCAATATTATTCAGGAAACGCAGATTGGGATATTATCCGCCAGGTAAAAGAAGCTGTGAAGATACCTGTAATCGGAAACGGGGATCTTCTTACGGCAGATGATGTGGTTCGAATGAAGGAACAGACTGGCTGTGACGGTTTCATGATCGGCCGAGGATGCCAAGGAAATCCATGGATATTTAAACAGATTCTTCATAAACTGGAAACGGGGGAGGATTTGCCTAAGCCATCCATACAGGAAGTTTCTCAGATGGTGCTTAAACATGCCAAGATGCAGCTGGAGGTAAAAGGTGACTACACTGGGATTCGAGAGATCCGAAAACATGCTGCTTGGTATACGGCTGGGTATAAGAATTCAGCCAAACTTCGCGGTCGTATTAATGAGGTGGAAACCTTGCCGCATTTAGAGGCCTTATTTGAAGAATTCTTGACATAATCAGGCCTTTCAGCTATAATGTTGAAATTGTATTATTCGGACGCATACTATTGCGTCCAATTTGCTTACTCCCCCGCAAGAAAACGGGTGTGAATAGATTAAATAAGAGAAATATTATTGGGTTCCGATGATACTATCTGGGACAAATAGGAGGAATTGTAAGAATGGATAAGAAAAATCTACTGACTTACGAAGGATTAAAGAAACTGGAAGATGAACTCGAAAATCTGAAGGTAGTAAAAAGAAAAGAAGTAGCCCAGAAGATTAAGGAAGCTAGAGAACAGGGCGACTTATCAGAAAACGCTGAATATGATGCAGCAAAAGATGAACAGCGTGACATCGAAACAAGAATCGAAGAAATCGAAAAGATTCTTAAAAATGCAGATGTAGTTGTGGAAGAAGAAGTAGACACAGATAAGATCAGCGTTGGATGTCAGGTTAAAATCTATGATTGCGAGTTCGAAGAAGAACTTACTTATAAAATCGTAGGATCCACAGAGGCGAACAGCCTTCAGTGCAAGATTTCTAACGAATCTCCAGTGGGAAAAGCGTTAATCGGCGCAAAAGTTGGCGATACTGTAGAAGTAGAGACACAGGCTGGAACAATGACTTATAAGATTTTAGAAATCCAGAGATCCAATTAGGAATAAAGAGGAGAACAAAAAGATGGCAGAACAGAAAAATGTACAGCAGCAGGAACAGGACATTCATCAGTTATTAAAAGTTCGCCGTGACAAATTAAAAGATTTACAGGAACGCGGCAAAGATCCTTTCCAGATTACAAAATTTGACGTAACACACCACAGTACAGACATTAAGGATAACTATGCTGAATTAGAAGGCAAAGTAGTTACACTTGCTGGTCGTATGATGTTTAAGCGTGTTATGGGTAAAGCATCTTTCTGTAATATTCAGGACTTAAAAGGAAGCATTCAGTCTTACGTTGCAAGAGATAACATCGGTGAAGAAGCATACGCTGATTTCAAAAAATACGATGTAGGTGATATTCTTGGTATCACAGGTGAAGTTTTCACAACAAAAACAGGCGAAATCTCCATCCACGCAACAGAAGTAACTCTTTTATCCAAGAGTCTTCAGGTATTGCCAGAAAAATTCCACGGTTTAACAGATACAGATACACGTTACCGTCAGAGATACGTTGACTTAATTATGAATACTGAGGTTAAGGATACATTTATCAAACGTTCCAAGATCATCAGTTCTATTCGTCAGTACTTAGCAGGTGAAGGCTTTATCGAAGTAGAAACACCTATGCTTGTTGCAAATGCAGGCGGCGCTTCTGCAAGACCATTCATCACTCACTCTAACGCATTAAGTGAAGACTTTAAGTTAAGAATCTCTCTTGAACTTTACTTAAAACGTCTTATCGTTGGCGGCCTTGAAAGAGTATACGAAATCGGTCGTGTATTCCGTAACGAAGGTGTTGACACAAGACACAATCCAGAGTTTACACTTATGGAACTTTACCAGGCATACACAGACTACCACGGCATGATGGACTTAACAGAAAACATGTATCGCTACGTAGCAGAACAGGTGCTTGGAACAACAAAATTCAGCTACAACGGCATCGAAATCGATTTCGGAAAACCTTTCGAAAGAATCACTATGATTGATGCAGTTAAAAAATATTCCGGCGTAGACTTTAACGAGATCAAAACAACAGAAGAAGCAAAAGCAGTTGCGAAAGAACATCATGTAGAGTTTGAAGACAGACATGCAAAAGGTGATATCTTAGCATTGTTCTTCGAAGAGTTTGTTGAAGATCACTTAATCCAGCCAACATTTGTTATGGATCATCCAATCGAGATTTCTCCATTAACAAAGAAAAAACCAGAAAATCCAGAATTAACAGAACGTTTCGAGCTGTTTATCAACGGATGGGAAATGGCAAATGCTTACTCCGAGCTTAATGATCCAATCGATCAGAGAGAACGTTTCAAACATCAGGAAGCAATGCTTGCTCAGGGTGATGACGAAGCGCAGACAACAGACGAAGACTTCTTAAATGCATTAGAGATCGGTATGCCTCCAACAGGCGGTATCGGCTACGGTATTGACCGTCTTTCTATGTTGTTAACAGATTCTTTAGCAATCAGAGACGTACTTCTCTTCCCGACAATGAAGACATTAGGCGGCGCTGAAACAAAGAAATCTACAGAAGAAAAATGCTGTCCAGAAGCAGGTATCACATGCTGTTGTGAAGAAGTGATTGATTTCTCCAAAGTTGAGATTGAACCACTTTTCGAAGATGCAGTTGATTTTGAAACATTCAGCAAATCTGATTTCAGAGCAGTGAAAGTAAAAGAATGTGTAGCAGTACCAAAGAGCAAAAAGCTTCTTCGCTTCACATTAGATGATGGTACAGGCACAGATCGTACAATCTTAAGCGGTATTCATGAATTCTATGAACCAGAAGAATTAGTAGGCAAAACATTAGTTGCAATTACGAACCTTCCACCACGCGCTATGATGGGTATTGAATCTTGCGGTATGTTATTATCTGCTATTCACAATGAAGAAGGAGAAGAAAAACTGAACCTTCTCATGGTGGATAATAAAATCCCAGCAGGTGCAAAATTATACTAATTGAATAACTAAAACAGGCCGGAGCAATCTCCGGCCTTAATTTTTTTGAACAAAATGTTTAAGAGAAATTTTTAATCACAGCCTGTGCCATTTCTACAAATTTCTTTGTTGCAGGAGTGGCATCTTTTAATGATAAGACAGCGATGCCCATCTGGATGGAACGTGGCGGATCCAGCGGGATGGTTCTAAGATATAGGCTGGCGTCCTTTAGATATAGGCTGGCAGTTCTGTTGATGATGCTGACGCCAAGTTCTTTTTTTACCATTTGTAAAAGAATATATGTATCCAGTGTGGACAGATACACATCAGGGGTGATATGAAATTCATTTAAGATGTCCAGTACATCGAAGTCATAGCCATGCTCAGGCATGATAAATCGTTCTCCCTGAAACTTGGATACAGGGAAAACCTCTGCATTAGCCATTGGATGGGAAATGGGCACAACCGCAAGCATTGGGTCGTCGGTAAGAGGGATCCAATCATATTTCCCGGACATGGTGGAATTGTTGAAAAAGGCAATGTCAGATTTGCCTGATAGCAGACGTTCCTGGATGTCGCTCTGGGTGCCTTCGTACAGATTGATGCGAACCTTTGGATAGGCGTGCTGAAACTGGCTGATTACCTCTGGCATCCAGGCAAGGGAAAGACTGTGGTAAGCGGCAATGTTTATTGTGCCGGATACGGAACCGTTCATGTCTGCAGCCAACTGAAGGATATGATTTTCCTGAGCAAGCAGATTGCGGGCTACAGGCAGGATGATTTCTCCTGAAGCTGTAAGTGTAACCCCTTTTTTTCCTCTTAAGAACAATGTAACTTGTAATTCTTCTTCTAGTGCATGGATTAGCTGACTGACACCAGAGGCAGTATATCCTAATACTTCCGCTGCGTTTCGAATGCTGCCTGTTTCTGCTGCGACGATAAATGCTTTGTATCTTGCGGTATCCATTGACACGCCTCCCTTTTAAGTAAAACTTAAAGTTGTGTTTAAAAACATTAGTTTTACTTTTCTATATACAGATTATATAATGGGAACAAGTAGAAAACAACAGAGAAAAAAGGAGATGGTGGTCATGAAAAATAAAGGAATGCTTGGCAACTCTTTGCTGATGCTTACAGCGATCATTTGGGGAACAGCGTTTGTTTTTCAGAGAGTGGGTATGGATACCATTGAGCCGATTACATTCAATGCTGCCCGTATGGTGTTGGCGGCAGTCGCGGTGGGATTAGTGGCATGGATCCTTGATATAAGAGCCAAAAAGAAAGGCTTGGTCGGAAGTGAAGAGGAACGCCGTAAATATAAGAAATTTACTATCATTGGCGGTATTTGCTGTGGCTGTTTTCTTGCGGCGGCAAGTTTGTTCCAGCAGATAGGTATTGTGTACACTACTGCAGGAAAAGCAGGATTTATTACAGCTATGTATATGTTGCTTGTTCCAATTATCAACTTTGTGCTTTTTAAGAAGAAAAACACAGCTCAGGTGTGGATTGCGGTTCTGATCGGTATCGTGGGCATGTATCTTTTGTGTGTGCAGGATGGATTTAATCTGACAAAAGGGGATACGTTAATTTTTATCTGCGCAGTGCTTTTCTCAGGACATATCCTGTGTTGTGATTATTTTGTGCAGAAAGGTAATCCAATCAAGATTTCTGCCATTCAGTTTTTGGTAGTGGCTGTTATTTCCGGAGTGATTGCATTCGGAGCAGAAACTCCAACTTGGGATAAAGTGGTATCTGCAGCGATTCCGATTGTATACTGTGGTATCGTATCTGGTGGTGTGGGCTATACATTACAGATTGTTGCCCAGAAGTTTACCAATCCAACAACAGCTTCTTTGCTTATGAGTTTGGAGTCCGTATTCGCAGTTATCGCAGGTGCATTGCTGCTTCATGAAAGAATGAGTGGAAGAGAACTGCTTGGTTGTATTATAATGTTTGCAGCGATTGTGTTGGTGCAGATTCCAATTAAGCGCAAAACAAACAAGAATAATGAGGTATTAGAGAATGAAACAGATCGTATTGGATAAATTTTTAAGATACGTTGCCATTGATACTCAGTCATCTGAAGAGACAGGGGCTTCTCCAAGTACAGAGAAGCAAAAGGATTTGGGCAGACTGCTTACACAGGAATTGAAAGATATCGGAGCATCCGATGTATATTTTGACGAAGAACACTGTTATGTATATGGTGTGATTCCTGCTACAGACAGCGGAGCAAATGACAAAGTACTTGGATTTGTTGCACACATGGATACATCACCTGCAGTGTCTGGCAAAGATGTGAAACCACAGATTTGGGAGAATTACAACGGAGAAGATCTGCAGTTGAATGCTGACACTGTAATGAGTGTGAAGCAGTTCCCAGAATTGAAGAATCTGAAAGGGAAAACACTGATCACAACAGATGGAACTACATTGCTGGGTGCTGATGATAAAGCAGGCATTGCTGAGATCATGACAATGGCAGAATATCTGCTTGCCCATCCAGAGATTCCACACGGCAAGATTGTTGTCAGCTTCACTCCTGATGAAGAGATTGGTTCTGGCGTGGCATATTTTGATATGGAGCGCTTTGGCGCAGATGTGGCATACACAGTTGACGGGGGCGAACTGGGCGAATTAGAGTTTGAGTGCTTTAACGGTGCGTCTGTAGAGATTGAGATTCACGGTGTAAGTGTTCATCCAGGATCTGCAAAAAACAAGATGATCAATGCGGCGCTTGTTGGTATGGAATTAGAGAGCATGCTTCCACCAATGCAGAAGCCAGAGTATACAGAAGGCTATGAAGGTTTCTTCTACCTTTGCGATATAAAGGCGGACACAGAGAAGGCAGAGATGTCATACATCATCCGTGATCACGACAGAACCCTTTTCGAAGAAAAGAAAGCACTGATGGCAGACGTTGTTTCTAAATTAAATGAAAAATACGGAGAAGGAACTGTTGTTGCAGAGATCAAAGACTCCTACTATAATATGAGAGAAATGATTGAACCGGATTTCATGTTCTTGGTTGAAAATGCAAAAAAAGCCATGACAGATCTGGGAATCGTTCCAAAAGTATGTCCAATCCGTGGAGGTACAGATGGTGCGATGCTTTCTTACAAAGGCTTGCCATGCCCAAATCTTTGCACAGGCGGTGCCAACTTCCACGGCAGATTTGAGTATGCTTGTCTGGATGATATGGGCAAGATTGTAGAGTTGTTGATCAAGCTTGCTACAGAATAGTGGGAATTAGGAGGATTAGAGAATGATCTCTTGGATTAATTTTGACAAATTAGATTCCTATCAGGAATTTATGAATATTGCACCAGTTGATCTTGCCAGTGTACTGTCTGGCGAACAGGGTGCTGACCGTGTAAAAAATTATAGTGTGCCAATGATAGCAGGGCTTGACTACAATTACGGCGCAAAAGCTGTAGACGACGCAACATTAGCAGTGCTTGCAAAAGTGGCAAAAGAAGCACAGCTGGCAGAAAAGTACCAGGCGCTCTATAACGGCGAAATGATCAATACAGGAGAAACACGTTTGGTTCTTCACCACCTTACACGCGGACAGCTTGGTGATGCTGTAATCGCAGAAGGTGTGGACAAAAGAGCTTTTTATGTAGAACAGCAGAAGAAAGTAACAGAATTTGCAAACAAAGTTCATGCTGGAGAGATTACAAATGCAGCAGGTGAAAGATTCACCACGGTTGTACAGATTGGTATCGGCGGCAGTGACTTAGGCCCACGTGCTATGTACCTTGCTATGGAAAACTGGGCAAAAGTCAATGGCACATTCAAGATGAAGGCAGAATTCATCAGTAACGTTGACCCAGATGATGCAGCAGCAGTGTTGCATAACATTGATGTGGCACATTCTCTGTTTGTTCTTGTTTCTAAGTCTGGTACAACATTGGAAACACTTACAAATGAATCTTTTGTAAAAAATGCTTTGGAAAAAGCAGGTTTAGATCCAGCAAAACATATGGTTGCAGTAACAAGTGAGACATCTCCACTGGCTAAGAACGAAGGTTATCTGGCAGCATTCTTTATGGATGATTACATCGGTGGTCGTTATTCTTCCACATCTGCAGTTGGCGGCGCGGTACTGTCACTGGCGTTTGGCCCAGAAGTATTTGATGCGTTTCTTGCCGGTGCAGCAGAAGCAGACGCAGCTGCAAAGAATCCAGAGCTGTTAAAAAATGCAGCAATGCTGGATGCAATGATCGGTGCATATGAAAGAAATGTTCTCGGTTATCAGACAACAGCGGTACTTCCATATTCTCAGGGCTTAAGCCGTTTTCCTGCGCATTTACAGCAGCTGGATATGGAGTCAAACGGAAAATCAGTAAATCGCTACGGAGAACCAGTTGACTATGTAACAGGACCGGTTATTTTTGGAGAGCCAGGAACAAACGGACAGCATTCCTTCTATCAGCTGCTTCATCAGGGAACAGATATTATCCCTCTGCAGTTTGTTGGATTTAAGAATAATCAGATGGAAAATGACGTTGTAATCCAGGACAGCACAAGCCAGCAGAAACTTTGTGCAAACGTGGTAGCTCAGATTGTTGCTTTTGCATGCGGCAAAGCAGATGAAAATCGTAATAAGAACTTTGAAGGCGGTCGCCCATCCAGCATTATCATTGGCGATCAGCTGAATCCAAGAACTATGGGCGCACTTCTTGCTCATTTCGAAAACAAGGTAATGTTCCAGGGATTCCTGTGGAACTTAAACAGTTTCGACCAGGAAGGTGTACAGCTTGGAAAGGTTCTTGCGAAACGAGTGCTTGCTCACGAGACAGATGGAGCATTAAAAGCGTTTAGTGATTTGTTTAATATTTAGTGAATATAGAAAACTCTGCCAGATGGTTAGCGGTAATGCTTCCGTTCGGCAGAGTTTTTTGTTTGTCTGAATTGATTTTTAAATTGTATTATGGGGCATAGATCATGTCGATGCCTTGCTGTATGATGTTTTTATTTATGGAGCCAATAGCTTTTGCGATTACATTGCCTTCTGCATCGATAAAGAAAGAAGATGGAAGAGAGCTGGCCCCAAAGGTGTAAGAGGCACTTAAGGTAGTGTCAAAGTAGATTGGGAAACTATATCCTTGTCCGTCGATAAAGCTGGCAGCAGTTTCCACTGTTTCTCTTGAACCATCTGTGGCATTGACCATGACAAAATGAATTTGGTCGCCATATTCTTTGTGCATTTCTTCAAAGTCCGGCATTTCTGCCTTGCAAGGACCACACCAGCTTGCCCAGAAGTTTAAAACCACAGGTTTTCCACGAAAATCGGATAAGAAAACTAGATTGCCATCTCTGTCTTCCACAACAAAGTCGATTGTAGGTGCTTCTTCTGCCGTACTGCTGCTGTTGGATGTGTCCTCTGGATTAGGTGTATCCTCTGTGTCAGGAGGCAGAGTTTCGTTTTCTACGGTTTCGCCAGTGCCGATAATGTTTTGCGCGCTGTTGTTTGCGCTGAGTTTATTGTAGGCAAAAGATGCAGCAGCAATCACTGCCACAAGAACAATGATAATGATTAAAAGCGTAGATTTCTTTTTCATAGTTTCCTCCTGTTAACTTAACAATGCCAGGAATCTTCCCATAAGTCCGGTGGCCATCAGTATGCCGATGACAACCAGGAAGATGCCACATATCTTGTTGATGATATTGTAGTGCATTTTGATCCAGTCAAAAGCAGATTTTAATTTGTCCACAATGAGAGAACTGATCAGGAATGGGATTCCTAGACCGAGAGAGTAGACAAGGAGCATGGCCATGCCTTCTAACACGTGTCCCTGCTGTGAGGCAAGCATCAGGGCAGAGCCTAAGAATGCGCCTACACATGGAGTCCATCCGATGGAAAAGATGATTCCGAACAAAAGAGCTGAGAAAAAGCTCATGTTGCTTGTGTCTACCGAAAAACGGTTTCCACGGAATAAAGTCATTTTAAAGATGCCAAGATAATTCAGCCCAAAAAGAATTACGATGGCGCCGGTAATAATATTTACAATAACAGAATATTCGCTTAACGCCCGCCCAACAGAACCCGCCAAGGCACCCATAGCCACAAACAGGATAGTAAATCCTGCAATAAAGCCAACGGCGCAGGAGAGGGTCTTCTTAGTGCTTCGCTGTCCACCGCCGGCAAAGTATGAGATATAAATTGGAATCATCGGCAATAAACAAGGCGATATAAACGTGATAATCCCTTCTAAAAATGATATAATGAATTGCATTGAGAACTCCTTCATTCAATAGTGGATTTATTATAACCCGATGAAGGATAAAAAACAAATGAGAGAGGTAAAAAATGATATTGTTTTTAACCAGCAGTCCCACGGGACCATTAGATAACAGCCGTCCTGTGAAAGGGCTTGATACAAAGAATCATTTCAGAGAGCGTTTGAAAAGATTTTGGAAAGAAGAATCCAAATGTCTAATGATAGCCGCAACGCCAGATGATTATGATATGAATGATCAGATGAAAGCTTTTTTTACAGATGCACTGACAAAAAGCGGATTCTCAGTTGGCGGTATGGATGTGTGGGATTACAGAACTCAGGATATCTCCAAAGAAGCGCTAATGATTTATGATGTGATTTTCCTTGGCGGTGGACATGTACCAACCCAGAACAGATTTTTTAGACAGCTCCAGCTTAGAAAGAAAATAAAAGATTTTGAAGGTATTGTTATTGGAATCAGTGCAGGAACTATGAATGCTGCGGATGTGGTATATGCCCAGCCGGAGATGGAGGGAGAGTCTGTGGATCCGACGTACCAGCGTTTTGTAAAAGGACTGGGCCTTACCAGTCGAAATATTTTGCCACACTATCAGATGGTGAAAGATTGGATGCTGGATGGCGAGCGTTTGTACGAAGATATTACATACGGAGACAGCTACGGTCATGAATTTTATTGCCTGACGGATGGCAGTTATCTGATGGCGATGGACGGAACAGAACGAATCTATGGAGAGGCCTATCTGATTCTGGACGGCAGACGCTATAAGCTCTGTGGCGAGGATGAGATGGTTCAGTTATAAAAAACAGAAGGAGATATATTATGGCATCAAGAAATTTTCATGTGTTTTTAGCAGTTACTGATTTAAAGAGATCTATTGAGTTTTACAGCAAAGCTTTTGAAGGGTCCAAAATGCTGTATGAATTTACAATCGATGGGTTAGATATTTGCATGTTCAGTCTTGGAAATGGCTGTGTTCTTGAGATGTTGGAAGTTCCAGCGGTAGATAAGTCTGATGGAAAATGGCAGCACATTGCCTTTGAGGTGGACGACATTCAGGATCAGTATGACAGATTGATGGCAGCAGGGGCCACAGTAAAAATGCCGTTGGAGTTTACCACAGTGTTAAAGGGCCGCAACGGATATCCAGACACTCATTGCTGCGGTGTGCATGTATGGGGACCAGATGGTGAAGAGATTGAATTGTGCCAGCACCGAGGACAGTGGGGCTGGGATCAGCCAGGAACACAGTGCCCACCATGGGAAGATAAATAAGAGAATGCCTCCGGGAAGTAGATCGACTTTATCGATTTGCTTCCGGAGGCATTTTTAATCTATTTTTTTCTTATATAAAAGAATGTTTCACTGTTAAGTGTCTGTGAAGTCACAGAGATGTGAAAGACCTTTTCTAAGTCTTGGTTTTCCACAAGTTCTTCTGGTGATGCAGTAGCAAAGACCTGTCCGTTATCCAACAATACTACCTGATCTGCAATCTGAAGAGCCTGATTCAGATCGTGCAGAACCAAGAGAATGGTTTTGCCAGAAGCTTTAAGCTGCTGAAGAAGTTTTAAAAAATCCATCTGATATTCGATATCCATGTAAGTGGTTGGTTCATCTAAAAGGATCACTGGAGTGTCCTGGGCCAACAACATGGCAATGTACACCCGCTGTCGCTGGCCACCAGAAAGAGTAGATAAGCTGTGATGACGGAAAGCTGTGATTTCCATCCGTTCCATAACTTCTTCTAGTTTGCTTAAGTCATCTGGACGAAGCTGTTTTAGGTGAGACATGTGTGGATGGCGGCCATGGATCAAAAGCCTTTCAACTGTAATGTTTGGCGTGTTTCTGTGCTGGGACAGATAAGATATATTTTGCGCCCTTTCAATAGGTGAATAGGACAAAATATTTTTATTGTTCAGAATGATCTCGCCCTGAGAAGCAGAGAGCATTTGGATGCAGGTTTTTAGCAATGTGCTTTTTCCACAGCCATTTTTTCCTAATATGGCATAGATGCGCCCAGGTTCAAAGGTAAGGGATATGTTTTTTATAACGGTTTTGCTGCCGTATCCGGCAGATACATTTTTTAGTTCAAGCATAAAGCCTCCATTAAAACATACGTTTCTTGCTCAAAAGGATCCAGATGAATACCGGAGCGCCGATGATGGATAGGACGATGCCTACGGATAGCTCAAATGGCGCGAATGCACAACGGGCAAAGGTGTCGCAGAGAACCAGGAAGATTCCACCCCATATTACAGAGAGAGGGAACAGATAACGGGTTTCGCTGCCTATCAACAAACGCAGTGCATGTGGGATGATCAGGCCTAAAAATCCGATCAATCCGGCAAAGCTTACTGCGCCACCGGCCATGCAGGCTGCGCAGATCAGAAAAAGAAAACGATGCTTCTTTACGGATAATCCTAAGTTGTGTGCCACATCATCTCCCAGTGACAAGATTTCCAGAGTATCTGCTTTTGCCCAAACCAGGAAAACTGTAATCAGGATCAAAAGGATGGCAGGCCACAGGATGTTTGTGTTTACAGAGGATAATCCGCCGGTGCGGAAAGATGTTACATTGGTAACAAGCTCTGGGAAAAAAGTGTATAAAGCTTCGGTGCCTGCATTAAACAAACTGTTTAAAACAACTCCGGCAAGGAGGATGGCCACTTTGGAAGCTCCGGTTTTTCTGGAGAGTGCATAGATGAGAAGTACCGCTGCCAGAGCGCCGGCAAAAGCTGCCACAGGCTGTAGATGAGGAACCAGTGGGAAAATAAGACAGCACAGCGTGGTGAACAGGCCTGCGCCTGAATTGACACCGATAATGTTTGGACCGGCCAAAGGATTGGCCAAAAGTGTCTGCAGGATGACGCCGGCTCCGGCAAGTCCCATGCCTGCAAAAATAGCTGCCAATATCCGGGGAATACGAACGTACAGAATAATATCATGACCTGTTAAAAGGTCGTGGAAGGATAGGTTGGCAGGACCAAAGAACAAGGCGCATAACCCTGCCAAAACAAGGATTGCCAGACTAGCCAGTATCAGTGGCATTGGAGGTATCTGTTTAATTTTTTGCGAGAATGTCCGCCAATATTTCATAACTTTCGCTCCATCTTGCGTTTGGTTTATAGTGGAAAAGTTCTTTTTCCAGGTAGTATAAATGATTGTTTTTAACAGATTTTAAGTTTTGCCAGATTGGGTTGGCGTTGATTGTTGCCAAAAGGTTTGCTTCGGCTTCGGGCTGTTCTCCGTGACAGATCACAAAGATATAGTCAGGATCTTCCTGGGCAATGACCTCCAGGCTCAACTCCTCAAGGAGGTTGTTCTCCTGATCTGCAATGTTGATGCAGCCCAGATCCTTTAGCATCTGTCCCACGGTTGTTTCACTGTTTCGGGCGGTAACTTTTGTGGAGGAAGAACGCAAGATAAGTACTTTTGGTGCGTGGGCTTGCTGATTAGATGCAATCAGGTCGCTGATCTGTTTCTTCACGTCCAAGCCATTTTTCTGATAAAGATCCTTGCGGCCAGTGATGTCTGTGAAAATGTTTAACATGGAGAGATAATCCTGGAAGGTTTCCACATTCATATATGCATAAGTGATGTCCGTCTTGTCTAAAGTCTCTGCCAGCGCCAGATGATTTTTCATGCTGGAAGAGAGTATGAGAAGATCAAGGTCAGAGGCAAGAATCATCTCTGCGGAAGGGCGCATTACAGAACCAAGGTCAACAACGTCAGGTGGTAATTCTAAGTGGCGCTCACTGATGGAATCCTGAGTGGTGGCGACGACGGTGCCGCCGGCTAATAGCCAGCATTCTGTAAAACTGCCGGAAGCGATGCCTACTCTGTCGTGGGAGGATACAACTACTTCCCGCCCAAGATCGTCGGTGAAAGTATAGGTGTCCTGGGAATCAGTATCTGTTTGTGTAGTGGAACATCCGGACAGAACCACAATCATGGCGCACAGGATGGACAACAGAAACAATAACGTTTTTTTCATGGGTGAAATCCTTTTATTTTAAAATCTTGAATGTCTTTTTGTCGGCTTCAATCAGGCCTTCTTTGCAGAGTTTGCTGATTTCCACAGACAGACCGCTTCGTTCAACTTCAAGGTAATCAGCTAGTTCCTGACGATTGTATGGAATCGTAAAGGTGGTGCTGTTTTTCTTTTTGGCGTGCAGCATCAGATATGCCATCAGCTTTTCTCGAGTTGATCTTTTGGAGATAATCTGAAGCTTCTCGTTAAACATCAGATTTTTTTCTGCCATCATCTTCATAAGATTAAAGACAAGCTGGCTGTGAAATGCGCAGGCATTGCAGCAAGACTGTGTGATGCGATGGCAATCCATCATCAGCACAGCAGAGTCTGCAGTGGCAATAACGTTAACGGGAAGGAGCGGGACTTCTGCACAGGCAAAAGATTCGCCAAATACATGCCCGGATTCTAGTTGGGCGACAATGCTGCGATTGCCGTAGTAGTCATCTCGCACAATCTGAGCGCCGCCGTTTAAGATAATGCCTACAAAACGTGGCACATCCCCCTCTGCCAAAATGGTTTCGTTTTTCTTAAAAAAACAAAGTTTGGCATGAATACAGTCTAGCATTGCCAAAATATTTTGTTTTTCGATGTTTGCAAATAAAGGACAGTTGGTGATCTGTAGCAGATATCTTTCCATAAAACCTCCGTATATGAAAAAGATTGCTGCGGCAAACTGTGAAATAACCGGCAACAATCTTTTGTGAGTTATAAATTAAGTGTGTATGTTTATCTGTCGTGCAGTTCTTCAAGACCTTCGTGATCAAGTACTTCCACTGTGCCGCGGGTAAGTTTTACCAGCCCTTCACTCTGAAAGTAGCGCAACATTCGTGTGACAACTTCTCTGGCGGTGCCCATGTGGTTGGCGATCTTTTCGTGAGTAATCTTTAAAGAATCTGTTCCTTCGATGAGAACTTCCTTTAATAAGAAGTCTGCCAGGCGCTTGTCGAAACTTTTCCACATGATTTGCTCCACAAGCCACATGATCTCTGAAAAACGGCTGCTCATAATATCGTTAGTGTAGTTTGCGATGGCAGCAGATTCGTTCATCAATCGCTTGTACACATCTGCAGGAATAACCCAGAACTCAGAATCCTTCTCGGCCTCAACAGTAATGTTGAACTGGATGTTTGGCATCATGCAGGATGCTGTAAAAATACAGATGTCCATTTCGAACAGGCGGAAAAGTGTAACTTCCCGGCCTTCTTCGGAAAAAATATAAGCTCGCAGCTGTCCGGAATGAATTAACAAAATGCCAAGGCAATCCCGACCGCCGTCGTGAAGCAGTGTGCCTGCCTTGACTTTTTTGTGGATTGCATACTGGGTAATTTTTTGTTGTTGTTCTTTTGTTAATTTGTTCCAGATAGAAAAATACTCTGAAAACTGCATAGCGTCATCTCCTTGTAAAAATATGCCGATACATATCTTAAAGTATAGGCGCCTTCTAGAAAAGTGGCAACAGTTTATATTAAAAAACAATAAAAAACAATGGAAACTCTACACTTTATTTGTAGTTGTGATAGAATATTAATTGTGAAAAAACTTATCTAATGTGAGAAAGTCACAGAAAGAAATAGGAATCATTACTATAATGCAATCATAAGGAGGCGAGAAAACGATGAGACAGTTTACGTGTTCAATTTGTGGCTATGTATATGATGAAGCAAAAGGGATTCCAGAAGCAGGGATTGCAGCGGGAACAAAATGGGAAGATCTGCCGGAAGAGTGGGTTTGTCCGATTTGTAAAGCTAACAAGAAAGCTTTTAAGGAAAATGCAGCAGTTGCTGCCACAACAGCACCAGAAGCGACACATTTCGAGAAAGAGCTTTCCCCTATGGAGATGAGTATTATCTGCTCTAACTTGGCGAGAGGATGCGAGAAACAGTACATGCCAGAACAGCAGGAAGCATTTGCTAAGCTGGCAGCGTTCTTTAAACAGAAAGCAGAACCAGCAGAGAATGTTGACAGAGAACAGTTGCTGGAACTTATCCAAAAGGATCTGGAAAAGGGTTATCCATACGCTAATTATGTGTCAGGCAAGAAGCCAGACAGAGGTGCGTTAAGAAGCCTTGTATGGAGCGAGAAAGTAACCAGAATGCTTGATTCTCTCCTTGCACAGTATGCAAAAGAAGGCGACAAGATGCTGGAAAACACAGGTGTATATATCTGTACAATCTGCGGATTCGTATCTGTGGGCGACAATGCTCCAGAACTGTGTCCGGTATGTAAGGTTCCAAGCTGGAAGTTTGAAAAAGTAGAAGGGAGGACAAAATAATGGCTGAAAAATATGCAGTGCGAAATCTTAGACTTTGTACAAAAGATTGTCTGTGCCTCTATGTTTGTCCGACTGGAGCTACAGATACAGAAAACAGTATCATAGATGTAACAAAGTGTATTGGTTGCGGAGCTTGTGCAGAGGCGTGCCCTTCAGGAGCAATCTCCATGGTGCCAAAACAGATGCCACCACAGCAGCCAAAAGAACAGGCTGTAGTAGATGGGCTTAGAGCTCTGATTCAGAGCAAGGCAACACAGGAAACTATGGCGGCAGAATTGCCAGATGCATTAAGTGTTGCAGTTGAGCGATCCAATCGCCTTATGGCGGAGGATATCTGCAGAGAAGCAGGTTATATGCTTCCACAGAGCGGCAATACCAAGAAGTTTTTACAGAGTTTAAAGAATGATCCAGAAGTTCCACAGGAACTGGTAGATCAGTTATTAACAACAATTGAATTTAATGAAAAAGTGGAGGATTTAAATATGGAAAAATGGAAATGTACAGTATGTGGTTATATTCACGAAGGACCTATGACAGAAGATTTTAAATGCCCTGTTTGCAAACAGCCAGCAAGCGTTTTTGTGAAAATTGAAGAAGCTCCAGCAAAGAACAAATTTGCAGGAACTAAGACAGAAAAGAACCTTTGGGAAGCATTTGCAGGCGAATCTATGGCTCGCAATAAATATACTTACTTTGCATCTGTGGCTAAAAAAGCTGGCTACGAACAGATCGCAGCACTTTTCCTTCAGACAGCTGAAAACGAAAAAGAACATGCTAAAATGTGGTTCAAAGCTCTTGGCGAATTAGGTGACACAGCAGAAAATCTTCTCCATGCAGCAGAAGGCGAAAACGGCGAATGGACAGATATGTATGCGCGCATGGCTCGCGAAGCAGACGAAGAAGGTTTCCCAGAATTAGCAGAAAAATTCCGCGGTGTAGCAGCAATTGAAAAAGCTCACGAAGAACGCTACTTAGCACTTCTTAAAAATGTGAAAGAAAATACTGTATTCGCTAAAGAAGAAGAAACACTTTGGGAATGCCGCAACTGTGGACACCTTGTATCAAGCAAAGATGCTCCAGAAGTTTGTCCAGTATGTGATCATCCACAGAGTTTCTTTGAAGTACGCAAAGAAAACTACTAATAATTGCTTTAGACAATTGATCTGTAAAGAAAAAGTCTGTAGGCGGGAATGGATATCCATTCCCTCTTTTCACAATGTGATAATATCACGGAAGCTTTTTTCTGTTTTGGGTATACTCTAGATGTACAAAGGTAGAAGATGTACAAAGACAGAGAAAGGAGATTACAATATGGCAATCTTAAATTTTGAAAGAAATGATTTTAATAAATATGTATTAGAGGATAAAGGACTTGTGTTGGTAGATTTCTGGGCACCTTGGTGTTCTTACTGCAGACGTATTGCACCTGCTTACGACAAAGTAGCACAGCAGCATGAAGGCGAACTGGTATTTGCAAAAGTGGATATCGATCAGGTTCCACAGCTTGCAGATGAATGGCAGATTGAAGTAATTCCAACATTTGTACTTTACAAAGATGGGGAAGCCATTGATTCCATCGTGGCACCAGAGTCAAAGGCAAAGCTGGAAGAATTTATTCTTCCACATATTGGATAACATTCTGATAGAAAGAGAGAATACACCATGGATAAGATTTATGACGTGATCATTATAGGCGGAGGACCTGCCGGCTATACAGCTGCCCTTTATGCAGTGAGAGCTGGGCTTAGCGCTATTGTATTAGAAAAGTTATCTGCAGGCGGACAGATCGCTCTGACATCTCAGGTTGACAATTATCCTGGATTTGAAAACGGGATAGATGGTTTTGAGTTGGGAGAGAAAATGCAGTTGGGCGCAGAACGCTTTGGTGCAGAGACAGAACTGGCAGAAGTGTACGGCATGAATCTGGAAGGGGATATTAAGGAGATTGATACAAGCGAAGGTTTGTATTATGGCAAGACAGTGATCCTGGCAACCGGGGCTGTGCCAAAAAATCTTGGTGTAGACGACGAGCAGGCTTTGGTTGGAAGAGGTGTGAATTACTGTGCAGCCTGTGACGGAATGTTTTACAAAGGTAAGACAGTGATTGTGGTAGGCGGCGGCAACACTGCTATCGCAGATGCAATCCTTTTGTCTAGAGTGGCTGAAAAGGTAATCCTCGTCCATAGAAGAGACCAGCTGCGAGGGGAAAAGATCCAGCAGCAGGCCTTAGAAAAAATGGAAAATGTAGAATTTTGCTGGAACAGTACAGTTGAGCAGATTCTTTATGATAAAAAAGTTACAGGTCTTCGGCTGAAAGATGTGAAGACAGGAGAGCTGAAAGACGTAGACTGTGATGGCGTGTTTGTCAGCATTGGCCGCAAACCTTCAACGGAATTAGTAGAAGGGCTCCTTGAACTTGATGAGAGCGGATATGTGATCGCGGATGAAACGACTAGAACGAATATACCTGGAGTTTTTGCTGCGGGAGATGTAAGGACAAAGGCTCTTAGACAGGTTGTAACTGCAGTGGCGGATGGCGCGGTGGCAGCTCATTACGCAGAAGAATATCTGGCAAAATAAAAATACAATGAGGGGAGGCGCGAAATGGCAATAACATTAAATCCAGACGAAAATATTGTAAAGATGATCCGAGAGGGTCTTGCAAAAAAAGGCGGATATTGCCCATGCAGATTAGAGCAGACAGAAGAAAATAAATGCATATGCAAAGAGTTTAAAGAGCAGATGGCGGATCCAGATTTTGAAGGATATTGTCATTGTATGCTGTACTATAAATCAAAAGAGTAAAGGAGAACAGAACTATGGCAGAAGTAACAATTACAAAACAGAATTTTGAAGCAGAAGTATTGAATGCACAAACACCAGTGTTGCTGGATTTTTGGGCAGTTTGGTGTGGACCATGCCAGATGCTGGCTCCAGGGCTTGCGCAGATTGCAGAAGAATATGAAGGAAAAGCAAAAATCGGCAAAGTGAATGTGGATGAACAGCTGGAATTGGCACAGCAGTTTGGGGTCATGAGCATTCCTACATTGGTTGTAATAAAAGATGGCCAAGTTGCAAAACAGGTGGTAGGCTACCAGAATAAAGCACAGCTGGCAGCTTTGTTGGATCAGTTTGTATAATTTTAAACTGCAAGGATAGATAATGAATAAACAATGCTTGTAATTTACAGCCGAATGTTTGATAATGGGAACATCAGACATTCGGTTTGTTTATACAGGGGAGAAACTTTAGAAATTGCGAGGAAAAACGTATGGGAATTATGACAGGTAAAACAGCTATTATTACAGGTGGCGGCCGTGCGGTGTTAAGCGACGGTTCATGTGGCTCCATCGGATATGGAATTGCTACAGCATACGCGAAAGAGGGCGCAAATCTTGTGCTTACTGGCAGAAATGTAAAGAAATTAGAAGAAGCAAAGGAAGAACTGGAAAGACTCTATGGTGTGAAGGTGCTTCCAGTGGCAGCAGATGTATCTGCTGGCGCGGATAACAAAGCGGTAGTAGAAAGCGTAGTTGCTCAGGCGATTGAAGCTTTCGGCAGAATTGATGTGCTCATCAACAATGCACAGGCATCTGCATCTGGTGTAACATTGGCAGACCACACAACAGAACAGTTTGATCTTGCGTTATACTCAGGACTTTATGCAACATTTTACTATATGCAGGCTTGCTATCCATATTTGAAAGAAACAAAAGGAAGCGTAATCAATTTTGCATCTGGTGCTGGTATTTCCGGCAACTATGGACAGTGTTCCTATGCAGCAGCAAAAGAAGGTGTTCGCGGTCTTTCTCGTGTAGCGGCAACAGAATGGGGCCCAGACGGAATTAATGTAAATGTAATCTGCCCTCTTGCTTGGACTGCGCAGTTAGAAAACTTCCAGAAGAATTACCCAGAAGCATATGAAGCTAACGTTAAAATGCCACCAATGGGTCATTTTGGAAATGTTGAGACAGAGATTGGACGTGTATGTCTCCAGATTGCCACTCCGGATTTCAAATACATGACAGGACAGACAATCACTCTTCAGGGTGGTACTGGTTTAAGACCATAGGAAATTATGAGACAAAAGATCACAACATATGAGCTGGTAGTTATGGCTTTGTTGGCTGCGATTTTGTGTGTTTCTTCCTATATAAATATACCGCTTCCGTTTTCTGCAGTGCCAATTACCGCACAATTATTAGTTGTGTTCATGATTGCCTTGCTGCTGAGACCAAAATGTGCAATGGTGGCCATGCTTGTGTGGTTCTTGCTGGGGCTAATCGGCTTACCTGTTTTTTCAGGAGGAAACGGAGGGATTGGTGCGCTGGCTGGGCCAACGGGAGGATATGCGCTGGGATATCTTGTGGCCTGCTGGTTGGTATCGGTAGTATGTGCACAAGCCACAAAGGAATATCAAAAAGTTCTAGCAATGATTTTGATCGGGCTCCCGATTGTTTACTTGTTGGGAGCACTTTGGTTAAAAGTGGTAACAGGAATGCCTTGGACCGCGGTTGTTCTGACAGGAGTTGTAACTTTTGTTCCAGGGGATGTTGCAAAGGCGGTAGCGGCGATCTTTATCGTAAGACCGTTGCGCAAATATTGTACGACGTAATAATTGGAGATGTGTATGGAAGATCAGTTAATCTTAGTAGATTCATATGACAAGCAGATTGGGACAATGGGAAAGATGGATGCACATCGTCTAGGGCGTCTGCATCGAGCATTTTCTATCTTTATTATAAAGGATGGAAAGATTCTCATTCAGAAGCGCCGAAAGGACAAATACCATTCTGGCGGATTGTGGGCAAATGCTTGTTGTTCACATCCAAGAGATGGAGAAACATTGGAGCATGCGGTGCATCGCAGGCTGATGGAAGAAGTGGGGTTCGACTGTGACCTGCAGGAACTGTTTCATTTTACATACAGATCAAAGTATGCAGAAGATCTGTTTGAGTATGAGGTAGACCATGTATTCTTAGGAAGTTATGACGGAGAAGTAGAACTCAATCCGGATGAAGTGGAAGAGATTGCATGGCTTACATATGAACAACTGGCAAAAGAACTGGTAGAGGTTCCTGATAAGTTTGCCAGCTGGTTTCAGATTGCAGCTCCAGGGGTGCTGGAATATCTTGCAAAAAAAGAATAAAAAATATAAAAAAAGGCCATTGACTTCTTTCGTATGGTTATGATATAGTATACGGGCGATGAAAGTAGGTCTTTTTTTTATGCCTAAAAATAAGAAATAACGGAGGTGGAAGTTATGCGCGTTAGAATTACTATGGCATGTACAGAATGCAAACAGCGTAATTATAACTGGACCAAGGATAAGAAAGCTCATCCAGACAGAATGGAAGTAAAGAAATACTGCAGATTCTGCAGAACTCATACTTTACACAAAGAAACCAAATAATCCGAGCATTGCAAAGGAAGTGACGAAATGGGAGAACATAATAAAGATAACACCCCAAAAGTTAACTGGTTTGACGGCTTGAAGGCAGAGTTCGGAAAGATCGTTTGGCCAGACAAGAAGTCAGTGGGTAAACAGACCCTTACCGTAGTGGTTATTTGCGTTATCCTGGGCATCATTATCGCAATTCTGGATTATGCGATCCAGAACGGCGTTGATTTCCTGATCAATATTTAAGGAAGCAGAGGTGGAAAAATGGCAGAAGCAAACTGGTATGTAGTTCACACTTATTCAGGATATGAGAATAAGGTAAAGGCTAACATTGAGAAAACAATTGAAAACAGACACCTTGAAGAAGAGATTCTTGAAGTAAGAGTTCCTATGCAGGATGTTGTTGAATTGAAGAACGGTGCTAAGAAGCAGGTTCAGAAAAAAATGTTTCCAGGTTATGTGTTGATTCACATGGTTATGAACGATGATACATGGTATGTTGTCAGAAATACCAGAGGCGTAACTGGATTTGTAGGTCCAGGATCTAAGCCAGTACCACTCACTGAAGCTGAGATGAGACCATTGGGAATCAAGGTAGAAAACATTGTGGTAGACTTCAAAGAGGGTGACACAATTCAGGTCATCGGCGGTGTTTGGAAGGACACTGTTGGAGTTATTCAGTCTATGAACAGTAACAAACAGACTGTAATGATCAATGTGGAATTATTCGGTCGCGAAACACCGGTTGAAATTAGTTTCGCAGAAGTGAAGAAGATTTAAGCAAGGAGGCAATCTAAAATGGCAAAAAAAGTTACAGGATATATCAAACTGCAGATTCCTGCTGGAAAGGCTACACCAGCTCCTCCAGTTGGACCTGCTCTCGGTCAGCACGGCGTTAATATTGTAGAATTTACAAAACAGTTCAACGCTAGAACAGCTGATCAGGGTGATTTAATCATTCCAGTAGTTATCACAGTATATGCAGACAGAAGCTTTAGCTTCGTAACAAAGACACCACCAGCACCAGTGCTGATCAAGAAAGCTTGTAACATCAAATCTGGTTCTGCAGTGCCAAACAAAACAAAAGTAGCAACAATCTCTAAAGCAAAAGTTCAGGAAATCGCTGAACTTAAAATGCCAGACTTAAATGCAGGATCTCTCGAAGCAGCTATGAGCATGATCGCAGGTACTGCAAGAAGTATGGGCGTTGTAGTAGAAGACTAATTAACATCGCATAAAAATAGACTTACTGAATTAGAAGAAACGAAATCGTGGGAGGGGCGCTTCTCCCGGTATTACCACAGGAGGTATTTAGAATGAAAAGAGGAAAAAAATACGTTGAATCCTTAAAGAAGTATGACAAATCCGTTCAGTACGATGTAGCTGAAGCAATCGGCCTTGTAAAAGCAAATGCTACAGCAAAATTTGACGAGACTATCGAAGTTCATATCAGAACAGGATGTGACGGACGTCATGCAGATCAGCAGATTCGTGGTGCAGTTGTATTACCACACGGAACAGGTAAAACAGTAAGAGTTTTAGTTTTCGCTAAAGGCGTTAAACTTGACGAAGCTCAGGCTGCAGGTGCAGATTTTGTAGGCGGCGAGGAATTAATTCCAAGAATCCAGAATGACGGCTGGTTAGATTTTGATGTTGTAGTTGCTACACCAGATATGATGGGCGTTGTTGGTCGTTTAGGACGTGTACTCGGACCAAAAGGCTTAATGCCAAACCCAAAAGCTGGTACAGTTACAATGGACGTAACAAAAGCAATCAATGATATCAAAGCTGGTAAAATTGAATATCGTCTGGACAAAACAAACATTATCCATGTGCCAATTGGAAAAGCTTCCTTCACAGAAGATAAATTAAACGATAACTTCCAGACTCTTATCGGTGCAGTAGTTAAAGCTAGACCAGCAGCTGTTAAAGGTCAGTTCTTAAAGAGTGTTACAATCACATCTACAATGGGACCTGGCGTTAAATTAAACACAGCTAAGTTTGTTTAAGATTAATTATTGACATCAAATAAATAAAGTGATATAATCACAAACGCAATTGCCGAAGACAGCAGGCGCCGCAAGGCTTAATCAGTACCTGCCGAGGGAATTTACGAAGCACTTATGTGCAGATGTAAAGACTTTTAACCTCTCTGTCTTCCAACAGAGAGGTTTTTTAATGAAATCTAGTCCGAGGCACTATATATAAAATCTATAAGGAGGTGCACGATTCGTGGCAAAAGTAGAATTAAAACAGCCTATCGTACAGGAAATCGCTGGTAACGTAGAAGGCGCACAGTCAGTTGTAGTTGTAGACTACCGTGGTCTTACAGTTGCTGAAGATACACAGTTACGTAAGGAATTAAGAGAAGCTGGTATCTGCTACAAAGTATACAAAAATACTTTAATGAACCTTGCATTCAAAGGAACAGAATTCGAAAGCCTTGCTCCAGTTCTTGAAGGACCAAGCGCTATCGCAATCTCTAAAGATGATGCAACAGCTCCAGCAAGAATCATCGCAGAATTCGCTAAAAAAGCTCCTAAGCTTGAAATCAAAGCGGGTGTTGTAGAAGGTGATTTCTATGATGCAAAAGGAATGGAAGCTATTTCTTCTATCCCATCCAGAGAAGTGCTTATTTCCAGATTACTTGGAAGTATGCAGTCTCCAATTACAAACTTTGCTCGTGTTCTTAACCAGATCGCAGAGCAGGGTGGTGCTGCTAACTGTACTCCAGCTGAAACAGCTGAAGAAGCACCAGTAGCTGAAGAAGCTGCTACAGAAGCTCCAGCAGAAGCATAAGATCTGCTAACACTATTAACTTAAAAAACAATCTTATATTGGAGGTAAAATATAATGGCAAAATTAACAACAGCTGAATTTATTGAAGCTATCAAAGAATTATCCGTATTAGAATTAAACGAATTAGTAAAAGCATGTGAAGAAGAATTTGGTGTATCTGCAGCAGCAGGCGTTGTTGTAGCAGCAGCAGGCCCAGCAGTAGAAGCTGAAGAAAAAACTGAATTCGACGTTGAACTTACAGAAGTAGGTCCAAACAAAGTTAAAGTTATCAAAGTTGTTCGTGAAGTAACAGGCTTAGGCTTAAAAGAAGCTAAAGATGTTGTAGACAACGCTCCAAAGTTATTAAAAGAGCAGGCTGACAAAGCTGAAGCTGAAGATATCAAAGGTAAACTTGAAGCTGAAGGCGCTAAAGTTACTCTTAAATAATCCGCGTAAGCAACGAGGAAATTTAAAAAATGTAAAAATGGTCCGGAGAGAACGAGTTCTCATCCGGACTTTTTTTGTTGCTGGTAATTTTTTCAAAATTATGTGTTGACACAGAGAAAAGGTTTGTGCTATGATGCTATGTGCACTATTGTGGTCTATTAGGCCTATTTGCGCCCTTTTTTAGGGAAAAACAGTATATCCTGTGTTTTCAAAAGGGTATCAGATGCCCAAGATGGCAAAAAAGTGCCTTTTTGAGAGCATGGGATAAAGAATTGGTGCTGAGAAAAACAGCAAAACAAATAATAAAAACGAGAGGTGAAGCGTCAATGGAGAAAAACAGAATACGTCCGGTAAAAACTGGAAAAAGCTTACGTATGAGTTATTCGAGACAAAAAGAGGTATTGGAAATGCCAAACCTGATCGAAGTTCAGAAAGAATCCTATGAATGGTTCTTAAAAGAAGGTCTTCGTGAAGTGTTTGCAGATATCTCTCCAATCGCGGATTACAGCGGTCATTTAAGTCTGGAATTTACAGATTTCACACTTTGTAGAGATGATGTGAAATATACAATTCCAGAGTGCAAAGAACGTGATGCAACATACGCAGCTCCTTTAAAAGTAAAGGTTAGACTTTATAATAAAGAAGCAGATGAGATCAATGAACATGAAATTTTCATGGGTGATTTACCACTGATGACAGAAACTGGTACATTCGTTATCAACGGTGCAGAACGAGTTATCGTTAGCCAGTTAGTTCGTTCTCCTGGTATTTACTACGGAATCGCACACGACAAAGTTGGTAAAGAATTGTATTCCTGTACTGTAATTCCAAACCGTGGTGCATGGTTAGAATACGAAACAGATTCCAATGACGTTTTTTATGTTCGAGTTGACCGTACAAGAAAAGTACCTATCACTGTATTGATTCGTGCTCTTGGTATCGGAACAAACCAGGAAATTATAGATTTATTTGGCGAAGAACCAAAGATTATTGCAAGCTTTGCAAAAGATCCATCTATCGCACCAGAAACAGGCGATGGTTCCTATGAAAGAGGTCTCTTGGAATTATACAAGAAGATTCGTCCAGGCGAACCACTTTCTGTAGAAAGTGCAGAAAGCCTTATTTCTGCGATGTTCTTTGACCCAAGACGTTATGATCTTGCAAAAGTTGGTAGATACAAATTCAACAAGAAATTACTGTTAAAGAACCGTATCAATGGACAGGTTCTCGCTGCAGATGTTGTAGATGCTTCCACAGGTGAAGTTCTTGCAGAAGCAGGCGCTAAAGTTGACAGAGATCTTGCTGATCGTATCCAGAATGCAGCAGTTCCATTTGTATGGATCCAGGGTGAAGAAAGAAATATCAAAGTTCTCTCTAATATGATGGTAGATATCACAAACTTTGTTGATGTTGATCCAGCAGAATTAGGCGTAAAAGAACTTGTATACTACCCAGTTTTAGAGAAGATCTTAGCTGAAAACGAAACAATTGAAGATATCAAAGAAGCTATCGTTAGAGATATTGCAGATTTGATTCCAAAACATATTACAAAAGAAGACATTTTAGCTTCTATCAACTACAACATGCATTTAGAATACGGCCTTGGAAACGATGATGATATCGACCACCTTGGCAACAGACGTATCCGTGCAGTTGGCGAGTTATTACAGAATCAGTACCGTATCGGTCTGTCCAGATTAGAAAGAGTTGTTCGTGAAAGAATGACAACACAGGATCTGGAAAATGTAACAGCTCAGAACTTAATCAACATCAAACCTGTAACAGCTGCTGTTAAGGAATTCTTCGGTTCCTCTCAGCTGTCTCAGTTCATGGATCAGAACAACCCACTGGGCGAGCTGACACATAAGAGACGTCTGTCCGCATTAGGACCAGGTGGTCTCTCTAGAGATCGTGCCGGATTCGAGGTTCGAGATATTCACTATTCTCACTACGGAAGAATGTGTCCTGTAGAAACACCTGAAGGTCCAAACATCGGTCTGATTAACTCTTTGGCTTCTTATGCGAGAATTAATGAATATGGTTTTGTTGAAGCACCATATCGTAAGATTGATAAGACAGATCCAAAGAACCCACGTGTTACAGATGAAGTTATCTACATGACAGCTGATGAAGAAGATAACTACCATGTAGCACAGGCTAACGAAAAACTGGATGATGAAGGACATTTCGTTCGTAATTCTGTATCCGGTCGTTACCGTGAAGAAACACAGGAATATGATAAGACTCTGTTTGACTACATGGACGTATCTCCAAAGATGGTATTCTCTGTAGCGACTGCTCTGATCCCATTCCTTGAAAACGACGATGCGAACCGTGCTCTGATGGGTGCCAACATGCAGCGTCAGGCAGTTCCACTTCTCACAACAGAAGCTCCTGTAGTTGGTACTGGTATGGAACCAAAAGCAGCAGTTGACTCTGGTGTATGTGTAGTTGCAAAACGTGCAGGTGTGATTGAACGTTCCTGCTCAAATGAAATCACAATGAAATACGATGATGACGGAAGCAGAGAAGTATACAAACTTACAAAATTCTCACGAAGCAACCAGTCCAACTGTTATAACCAGAAACCAATCGTATTCAAAGGTGAACATGTAGAAGCTGGTCAGGTTATCGCTGACGGTCCATCTACAGCAAACGGCGAATTAGCTCTTGGTAAAAACCCACTCATCGGCTTTATGACATGGGAAGGTTACAACTACGAAGATGCTGTTCTGCTAAGTGAAAGATTAGTACAGGATGATGTTTATACATCTATCCATATTGAAGAATATGAAGCAGAAGCTCGTGATACAAAACTGGGACCAGAAGAAATTACTCGTGACGTTCCTGGTGTAGGTGATGACGCGCTGAAAGATCTTGATGAAAGAGGTATCATCCGTATTGGTGCTGAAGTTCGTGCGGGTGACATTCTTGTTGGTAAAGTTACTCCTAAGGGAGAAACAGAACTGACAGCAGAAGAAAGACTGCTTCGTGCAATCTTCGGCGAAAAAGCAAGAGAAGTTAGAGATACTTCCCTTAAAGTACCACACGGTGAGTATGGTATCGTCGTAGATGCAAAAGTATTTACAAGAGAAAACGGTGATGAATTATCTCCAGGTGTAAACCAGGCGGTTCGTATTTATATTGCTCAGAAGAGAAAAATCTCTGTTGGTGATAAAATGGCTGGTCGTCATGGTAACAAGGGTGTTGTTTCCCGTGTATTACCTGTAGAAGATATGCCATTCCTTCCAAACGGCCGTCCTCTGGATATCGTATTAAACCCACTGGGCGTACCATCTCGTATGAACATCGGTCAGGTATTGGAAATCCACTTAAGTCTTGCTTCCAAGGCTCTTGGATTCAACATTGCAACACCTGTATTCGATGGCGCAAACGAAGTAGACATTATGGATACTCTCGATCTTGCAAACGACTATGTAAACCTTTCTTGGGAAGAATTCGAATCCAGACATGGACAGGAACTTCTTCCAGAAGTATTGGAATACTTATATGAAAACAGAGACCACAGAGAACTTTGGAAAGGTGTTCCACTTTCCCGCGATGGTAAAGTAAGACTTCGTGATGGCCGTACAGGCGAATACTTTGATAGTCCTGTAACAATTGGTCACATGCACTACCTGAAACTTCATCATCTGGTTGATGATAAGATCCATGCACGTTCTACTGGTCCTTACTCACTTGTTACACAGCAGCCACTGGGTGGTAAAGCTCAGTTCGGTGGACAGCGTTTCGGTGAAATGGAAGTTTGGGCTCTGGAAGCGTACGGCGCATCTTACACATTACAGGAAATCTTAACTGTAAAATCCGATGACGTTGTTGGTCGTGTTAAGACATACGAAGCAATCATTAAAGGCGACAACATTCCTGAACCAGGAATTCCAGAATCCTTTAAAGTACTCTTAAAAGAACTTCAGTCTCTTGGTCTTGACGTAATCGTTCAGGATGAAGATGGCGAAGAAGTAAAACTTCTGGAAACAAGTGAATATGGCAACACAGATCTGAACTCCATCATCGCTGGTGATAGAAACTTCAATTATGATGAGAGCGAATCCTTTGGTGCCATGGGCTTTAGTAAACAGGAGTTCAATGAAAATGAAGAACTTGTAAATGTTGAAGAAGACATTATGATGAACGATTTCCAGGAGGATGTTCCTGACGAAGAATAAGGAAGGGAGCTATAGTAAATGCCAGAAACAATGAATAAAGAAGCTTATCAGCCAGTTGCGTTTGATGCCATTCGTATCGGCTTAGCTTCACCTGAAAAAATCAGAGAATGGTCACACGGCGAAGTTAAAAAGCCAGAGACTATTAACTATAGAACATTGAAACCTGAAAAAGACGGCCTTTTCTGTGAACGTATTTTCGGACCTAGCAAGGACTGGGAATGTCACTGTGGTAAATACAAAAAGATCCGTTATAAAGGTGTTGTTTGTGATCGCTGTGGCGTAGAAATCACAAAATCTAATGTACGTAGAGAACGTATGGGACACATCGAGCTTGCTGCTCCTGTTTCCCATATCTGGTACTACAAAGGAATTCCTAGCCGCATGGGCTTAATCCTTGACCTGTCTCCACGTACACTGGAAAAAGTACTGTACTTTGCTTCCTACATTGTATTAGATGCAGGAAATACAAATCTTCAGTACAAACAGGTTCTCTCTGAAACAGAATATCAGACTGCAAGAGAGACATTCGGCAACGGTTTCCGCGTAGGTATGGGTGCAGAAGCAATCCAGACATTATTACAGGAAATCGACCTTGAAAAAGATGCTGCAGAATTAAAAGCAGGATTAAAAGATGCAACAGGTCAGAAACGTGCGAGAATCATCAAACGTTTAGAAGTTGTAGAAGCATTCCGTGAATCCGGCAACAAACCAGAATGGATGATCATGAATGTAATTCCTGTAATTCCACCAGATTTACGTCCAATGGTTCAGTTAGACGGTGGTCGTTTTGCTACATCTGACTTAAACGATTTATATCGTAGAATTATCAATAGAAATAACCGTCTCAGCAGATTATTAGAATTAGGTGCACCTGACATCATCGTTAGAAACGAAAAACGTATGCTTCAGGAAGCGGTTGATGCCCTCATCGACAATGGTCGTCGTGGCAGACCTGTAACAGGTCCTGGTAACCGTGCATTAAAATCCCTTTCTGATATGCTGAAAGGTAAATCCGGACGTTTCCGTCAGAACTTGTTAGGTAAGCGAGTTGACTACTCCGGACGTTCCGTTATCGTAGTAGGACCAGAACTTAAGATTTACCAGTGCGGTCTTCCAAAAGAAATGGCAATCGAACTTTTCAAACCATTCGTTATGAAAGAACTGGTTGCAAACGGAACAGCACACAATATCAAGAGTGCAAAGAAAATGGTAGAAAGACTTCAGTCTGAAGTTTGGGACGTACTTGAAGATGTAATTAAAGAGCATCCAGTAATGTTAAACCGTGCTCCTACACTGCACAGACTTGGTATTCAGGCTTTCGAGCCAATCCTTGTAGAAGGTAAAGCAATCAAACTTCATCCATTGGTATGTACAGCTTACAACGCCGACTTCGACGGTGACCAGATGGCTGTTCATCTTCCACTTTCTGTGGAAGCTCAGGCAGAATGCCGTTTCATGCTGTTGTCTCCAAACAACTTGCTGAAACCATCTGATGGTGGCCCTGTAGCAGTTCCTTCACAGGATATGGTTCTTGGTATTTACTATCTGACACAGGAAAGACCTGGTGTTTTAGGTGAAGGTAAATACTTCAAGAGCGTGAACGAAGCAATCCTTGCTTACGAAAACAAAGCAATCACACTTCATTCTAGAATCAACGTTAGAGTAGAAAAAACAATGGCTGATGGAACAGTAAAAGCTGGAACAGTTTCTTCTACATTAGGACGTTTCATCTTCAATGAAATCCTTCCACAGGATTTAGGATTTGTAGATAGAAGCATTCCTGAAAATGAACTGGTTCTTGAAGTTGATTTCCACGTAGGTAAGAAAGGATTAAAACAGATCCTTGAAAAAGTAATCAATATCCATGGCGCAACAAAAACTGCAGAAGTTCTTGATGATATCAAGTCTATGGGTTACAAATACTCCACAAGAGCAGCTATGACAGTATCTATTTCTGATATGACAGTGCCAGAAAAGAAACCTCAGCTGATCAAAGAAGCACAGGATACAGTAGATCAGATTACAAAGAACTTTAAACGTGGTCTTATCACAGAAGAAGAACGTTATAAAGAAGTTATCGAAACATGGAAAGCAACTGACGATGAACTTACACGTGAGCTGTTAGATGGTCTTGATAAATACAATAACATCTTCATGATGGCTGACTCCGGTGCCCGTGGTTCTGACAAACAGATCAAACAGCTTGCTGGTATGCGAGGCTTGATGGCTGATACAACTGGTAAGACAATCGAGTTGCCAATCAAGTCCAACTTCCGTGAAGGTCTGGACGTACTGGAATACTTCATGTCCGCACACGGTGCTCGTAAAGGTCTGTCCGATACAGCTCTTCGTACAGCCGACTCTGGTTACCTTACAAGACGTCTTGTAGACGTATCTCAGGAACTTGTTATCAGAGAAATGGATTGTTGCGAAGGAACTAACAGAGAAATCCCAGGAATGGTTGTAAAAGCATTCACTGATGGCAAAGAAGAAATTGAAAGCCTTCAGGAAAGAATCACAGGCCGTGTGGCTTGCGAAGATATCCTGGATGCAGAAGGTAACGTTCTTGTAAAAGCAAACCATATGATCACACCAAGACGTGCTGCATTGGTAATGAGCAAAGGTGTAGATGAAAATGGTCAGCCATTAGAAGCAGTTAAGATCCGTACAATTCTTACATGTCGTTCACATGTAGGTGTTTGTGCTAAATGTTACGGTGCAAACATGGCAACAGGTCAGGGCGTACAGGTTGGTGAAGCAGTTGGTATCATCGCAGCTCAGTCTATCGGTGAACCAGGTACACAGCTTACAATGCGTACTTTCCATACTGGTGGTGTTGCCGGTGACGATATCACTCAGGGTCTTCCTCGAGTTGAAGAGTTGTTCGAAGCTAGAAAACCAAAGGGTCTTGCAATCATCACAGAATTTGCTGGTGTTGCAACAATCAAAGATACAAAGAAAAAACGTGAAATCGTTGTTACAAATCAGGAAACAGGCGAAACAAAAGCTTACCTTATCCCATACGGATCCAGAATCAAGATTCAGGATGGCGCAGTACTGGGCGCAGGTGATGAACTTACAGAAGGTAGTGTAAACCCACATGATATCCTTAAGATCAAAGGTGTTCGTGCAGTTCAGGATTACATGATCCAGGAAGTTCAGAGAGTTTACCGTCTCCAGGGTGTAGATATCAATGATAAGCACGTAGAAGTAATCGTTCGCCAGATGCTGAAGAAAATCCGCATCGAGAACAACGGCGATTCAGACTTCCTCCCAGGAACACTGATCGACGTATTAGATTACGAAGACATGAATGAAAAACTCCTTGCAGAAGGCAAAGAGCCAGCAGAAGGTAAGCAGGTACTTCTCGGTATCACAAAAGCTTCCCTTGCTACAAACTCCTTCATGTCAGCAGCTTCCTTCCAGGAAACAACAAAAGTTCTTACAGATGCAGCGATCAAAGGAAAAGTTGACCCACTGATCGGTCTGAAAGAAAACGTAATCATTGGTAAGCTGATCCCAGCTGGTACAGGTTTGAAGAGATACCGTTCCATCAAACTTGATTCCGATTCCTATTCAGTAGAAGAAACAGTATTCGATGAAGAAACAGAAAGCTTTGATGCAGAAGTTGATCTTACAGAAGATGTAGAAGATATTGAATTTGATGAGCTGGAAGAAGTGGAAGATTTCGAACTGGAAGAAATTGACAACTAATAACTAATAAGACAGCATGGCGCTTGCGCCATGCTGTTTCTTCTATATATAGTATAGAAAAAATAACGCATACGATACCTAGATTTTGGGAAAAATTATTTTAAGAAAATAAAATAAAACATCTTGACAATCAGAAATGATATAAATATACTGATAAATGGTGCGCAATAGTGCGCACTTTTACAGAATACTACAGGAGGTGAAAAGAATGCCAACATTTAACCAGTTAGTAAGAAAAGGTCGTCAGACAGCTGTTAAGAAATCTACAGCACCAGCTCTTCAGAAAGGTTACAACTCTTTACACAAGAAACCAACTGATCAGTCTGCTCCACAGAAACGTGGTGTTTGTACAGCAGTTAAAACTGCTACACCAAAGAAACCTAACTCAGCTCTTAGAAAAATTGCCAGAGTTCGTCTTTCTAACGGAATCGAAGTAACAAGCTACATTCCAGGTGAAGGTCACAACTTACAGGAACATAGTGTTGTTCTGATTCGTGGTGGTCGAGTTAAAGACTTACCAGGTACACGTTACCACATCATCAGAGGTACACTTGATACAGCAGGCGTAGCAAACAGACGTCAGGCTCGTTCCAAATATGGTGCTAAGAGACCAAAAGATGCTAAAAAATAAATTTTAGCAAACCAATAGTATCACAAACAGAACTATTGTAAGTGTTGGAATTCATTTATTCACTCAGTTGATAAATAAATGTGCCTGACACGAACACATTAGAGAGACACATGTGAGTACCGTTGAATTAATCGAAAAATATTAAAAATCTATGATTAAGGAGGGAAGTACCGTGCCACGTAAAGGACATAATCAGAAAAGAGAAGTTTTAGCAGATCCAATGTACAATAACGTTGTAGTAACAAAACTTATCAACAACATCATGTTAGATGGTAAGAAAGGTGTTGCTCAGAAAATTGTATACGGAGCTTTCGAACGTGTTGCAGAAAAAACAGATAGACCAGCTATCGAAGTTTTTGAAGAAGCTATGAATAACGTTATGCCTGTACTTGAAGTAAAGGCTAGACGTATCGGTGGTGCAACATACCAGGTGCCAATCGAAGTAAGAGCTGACAGACGTCAGACACTTGCACTGCGTTGGTTAACAATGTTCTCCAGAAAAAGAGGAGAAAAAACAATGGCAGAAAGACTGGCAAACGAAATTATGGATGCAGCTAACAACACAGGCGCATCTGTAAAACGTAAAGAAGATATGCACAAAATGACAGAAGCAAACAAAGCTTTCGCTCACTACCGTTTCTAATCAAACGCGTAGTGCAGCTTAGCTGCTTCACATTTTTTTGGTTACGCGAAACGCGTATAGTATTAGGAGGAAAAAATCTTGGCTGGAAGAGAATATCCATTAGAGAGAACCAGAAATATTGGTATTATGGCTCATATTGATGCTGGTAAAACAACAACAACAGAGCGTATCCTTTATTATACTGGTGTAAACTACAAGATCGGTGATACTCATGAAGGTACTGCTACTATGGACTGGATGGAACAGGAGCAGGAAAGAGGTATCACAATTACTTCTGCTGCTACAACATGTCACTGGACACTCCAGGAAAAGACAAAACAGAAACCTGGCGCATTAGAACACCGTATCAATATCATTGATACACCAGGCCACGTAGACTTTACAGTAGAAGTAGAACGTTCACTCCGTGTATTAGACGGCGCTGTAGGCGTTTTCTGTGCAAAAGGCGGTGTTGAACCACAGTCCGAAAATGTATGGCGTCAGGCTGACACATACAACGTACCTAGAATGGCATTCATCAACAAGATGGATATCTTAGGTGCAAACTTCTATGCAGCGGTTGATCAGATCCGCAACAGATTAGGTAAAAATGCAATCTGCATTCAGTTACCAATCGGTAAAGAAGATGAATTTAAAGGTATTATCGACTTATTCGAAATGCAGGCTTACATCTACAATGATGATAAGGGTGATGACATCTCCGTAACAGATATCCCAGAAGATATGGCTGACGAAGCTGAAATTTACCATGAAGAATTAGTAGAAAAAATCTGCGAATTAGACGATGAATTAATGATGATGTACTTAGAAGGTGAAGTACCATCTGTAGAAGAATTAAAAGCTGTTTTAAGAAAAGCTACATGTAACTGTGAAGCAATTCCAGTTTGCTGTGGTACAGCTTACAGAAACAAAGGTGTTCAGAAATTATTAGATGCTGTTATCGAATTCATGCCATCTCCATTAGACATCCCAGCTATCGCTGGTACAGATTTAGATGGTAACGAAATCGTAAGACATGCTTCCGACGAAGAACCATTCTCTGCTCTTGCATTCAAGATCATGGCAGACCCATTCGTTGGTAAATTAGCATTCTTCCGTGTGTACTCTGGTACAATGAATTCCGGTTCTTACGTACTGAACGCTTCCAAAGGTAAAAAAGAACGTGTTGGCCGTATCCTTCAGATGCATGCTAACAAACGTGCTGAACTTGATAAAGTTTATTCCGGAGATATCGCTGCAGCTGTTGGTTTCAAAGTAACAGGTACAGGTGATACAATCTGTGATGAACAGCATCCAGTAATCTTAGAGTCCATGGAATTCCCAGAACCAGTTATCGAGCTCGCTATTGAGCCTAAGACAAAAGCTGGTCAGCAGAAAATGGGTGAAGCTCTTGCAAAACTTGCAGAAGAAGATCCAACATTCCGTGCTCACACAGATCACGAAACAGGTCAGACAATCATCGCTGGTATGGGTGAATTACATCTTGAAATCATCGTTGACCGTCTCCTTCGTGAATTCAAAGTAGAAGCTAACGTTGGTGCTCCACAGGTAGCATACAAAGAATCCTTTACAAAAGCTGTTGACGTTGAATACAAATACGCTAAACAGTCTGGTGGTCGTGGTCAGTACGGTCACTGTAAAGTTAAATTCGAGCCAATGGATGCCAACGGTGAAGAATTATTCAAATTCGAATCCACAGTTGTTGGTGGTGCTATTCCAAAAGAATACATCCCAGCAGTTGGCGCAGGTATCGAAGAAGCTTCCAAGTCTGGTATCCTTGCTGGATTCCCTGTACTTGGTGTCAAAGCGAACGTATACGATGGTTCTTACCATGAAGTTGACTCTTCTGAAATGGCATTCCACATCGCTGGTTCTATGTGCTTCAAAGAAGCTATGAAACAGGCTGGCCCAGTATTACTTGAACCTATCATGAAAGTTGAAGTAACAATGCCAGAAGAATACATGGGTGACGTTATCGGTGATATCAACTCCCGTCGTGGACGTATCGAAGGTATGGACGACCTTGGTGGTGGTAAAATCGTTAGAGGTTTTGTTCCATTATCCGAAATGTTCGGTTACGCAACAGATTTACGTTCCAGAACACAGGGACGTGGTAACTACTCTATGTTCTTCGAGAAATATGAGCAGGTTCCAAAGTCCGTTCAGGAAAAAATTCTTAGCGCAAAACAGTAATTAAATCTTGAAAAGTCGGCTATTCTTTACTATAATCAAGAATAGCCGAGTTATCGAAACTTTTATAAAAAATAATCATGAAAGGTGCCTTTAAAGGCCTAATAGGAGGACATTAAAATGGCTAAAGAGAAGTTTAATAGAAGTAAACCTCATTGTAACATTGGTACAATCGGACACGTTGACCACGGTAAAACAACTTTAACAGCAGCTATCACAAAAGTATTATCTGAAAGAGTTGCTGGTAACGCAGCTGTTGATTTCGAAAACATCGACAAAGCTCCAGAAGAAAGAGAACGTGGTATCACAATTTCTACAGCTCACGTAGAATACGAAACAGACAACCGTCACTACGCTCACGTAGACTGCCCAGGACATGCTGACTACGTTAAAAACATGATCACAGGTGCTGCTCAGATGGACGGTGCTATCCTCGTTGTAGCTGCAACTGATGGTGTTATGGCTCAGACAAAAGAACACATCCTTCTTTCCCGTCAGGTAGGTGTACCATACATCGTTGTATTCATGAACAAATGTGATATGGTTGATGACGAAGAATTATTAGAATTAGTAGAAATGGAAATCACAGAACAGTTAGAAGAATACGAGTTCACAGATTGCCCAATCATCAAAGGTTCTGCATTAAAAGCTCTTGAAGATCCACATTGCGAATGGGGTGACAAGATCATGGAATTAATGGCTACAGTTGATGAATACATTCCAGATCCACAGCGTGCTACAGATCAGCCATTCCTTATGCCAGTAGAAGACGTATTCACAATCACAGGTCGTGGTACAGTTGCTACAGGTAGAGTAGAACGTGGTACAATCCATGTTAACGAAGAAGTAGAAATCGTTGGTATCAAAGAAGACGTTCAGAAAACAACTGTAACAGGTATCGAAATGTTCCGTAAACTTCTTGACGAAGGTCAGGCTGGTGATAACATTGGTGCATTACTTCGTGGTGTTAAGAGAGACGAAATCGAAAGAGGACAGTGTCTTGTTAAACCAGGTACAATCAAATGCCATACAAAATTCACAGCTCAGGTTTACGTTTTAACAAAAGATGAAGGTGGCCGTCATACACCATTCTTCAACAACTACCGTCCACAGTTCTACTTCAGAACAACAGACGTAACAGGTGTTTGTAACTTACCAGCAGGCGTAGAAATGTGTATGCCTGGTGATAACGTAGAAATGACAATCGAACTGATCCACCCAATCGCTATGGAACAGGGTCTTACATTCGCTATCCGTGAAGGTGGCCGTACAGTAGGTTCAGGTCGAGTTGCTACAGTTATCGAATAGTAGCGTTGGCAATTAGCCGAGCAAATAAGCAATAAATACAACCCTTGGAAGTGTTTACATTTCCAAGGGTTTATTTTTGCTTATTTATTGGGCGAATGCCCGGAACACGAAGAAATGCGAAGCATTTTTGAGTGTTCGGCTAATTGCTGATATATTATTTTTGTTGCGTATTTGAAGGCGCAACGCGCATGAAAAATTTACGAAGTAAATTTTGAGTTCGCTTAATAAATCTGCTAATTTACTGATTGCAAATATTGTGCTAAAACAGTAATATAATGCTGGTGCATGAAAACAGAATTTGCTCGGGGTTTATAAGTGCTTTGGTTGATGAAGAAAAAGCTTATATGAAAAAAATAAAAACAAAATGGGCTGCGCTATTATTGTGTTGCTGTTGTGTGTGCATGGTAGCTTGTGACAATGTCTCGCGGGAAATGGAAAAAGGCCAGTTGTCTGCGGAAGTTGAACAAGGAACTTTAGAGACTAATGATGCGACAGTAAATTTAAGTTTCGTGGATGTTTATGGCAACTGGTACCAGATGGAAGTATCAGACATGGTCAGGAAGCATCCTTATGCTTGGGAGAATCTCGTTGCGCAGGATGGAAAAAGGTTCTACGAGGACGCTGCCTTCTCTAGCCGTATAGGTATTGATGTATCGAAACATCAGGAGGATATTGACTGGACGGCTGTTGCGGATTCAGGGGTAGAGTTTGCAATTATCCGCTTGGGATATCGAGGATATGGAGATGCTGGGAAAGTCTGTCTCGATGAGAGATTCTATGATAACATGCAGGGAGCAAAGTCTGTAGGATTGGATGTGGGCGTCTATTTCTTTTCTCAGGCAATAAATGAAGAGGAAGCGTTG
>JAZQSD010000090.1:0-2573 GCA_045629925.1 Eubacterium sp. | reverse complement strand
TTTGGATTAGGACCGATGCCGGAATTAGGGGTTGTGGGAGCAGCGGTAGCAACTGTAATATCCCAGGGCGTAGCAATGGTTGTTTTGGTGGCTAGTATTATTGCTGGAAAGAACAGCGAAAATGTGCTAAAAGGAACTAGCATATTATGCAAACCAAAAGGAACGTTTTGGGGAGATGTAATAAAAATGGGCTGGCCAAATGCGGTGCAGAGTACACTTTATTGTGTGATTTCCATGATTCTTACTCGTTTTGTTGCAACCTTTGGAGATGTGGCAGTGGCCACACAGCGTGTGGGTGAGCAGTTAGAAGCGCTGACATGGAATGCGGCAGATGGTTTTGCTGTAGCTATCAATGCTTTTGTGGCACAAAATTTTGGCGCCAAAAAGATGGACCGTGTACGCAAAGGATACCGTTCTGCTTTTTGGACGGTTGCTTTATGGGGACTGTTCATCACAATCATATTTGTTTCTTTCTCAGAACCGATTATGGGATTGTTCTTCCATGAGGCAGAGGTTATACCGGTTGCGGTGCGCTATATCTTGATCGTCGGTTTGAGCGAAGCATTCATGTGTGTGGAACTGATGGCAGTTGGAGCCATTTCAGGCCTGGGAAGTACAAAGCTTTGCAGCGGTATCTCCATACTCTTCACTGCATTGCGAGTGCCGATCGCACTTGTTTTAAGTAATACAAGCCTAGGATTGGACGGAATATGGTGGACGCTTACCATCACAACTATATGCAAAGGAGTTGTGCTGCATATTGCGTTCTTAAAGGAAGCAAAAAAGAAAAGTGTAGAATAATAATATGTATGAAAGTGAGGCAGATTCATTTTGCCTCATTTTTTTGTGAAAAAGTTTCATTCATAAATGGGTGTTTTTTGAGAAAAAATGTTATACGAACATGGATTGGTGTGCTATAATAACACCGAAATTTAATAAGCTTACATATTACTTGATATAAGTTGAAGCGAACCAAGTTTTAGGAGGACGTCATGAAACGTAAAGACAAGTTTATGCAGATTGCCAAAGAGGCAAGAGCTGTTTTGTGGGCACTGCTTGCGATTATCATTTTTTGGATAGTTGCAGGTCTGGGGATTAGTCGACTGGACATCACCCTTTTCCACACACCTTTGTGGATCATCACAGGATGCATTGGAACATGGATTTTTTCTATCCTTGTAGTTGTATTCTTGGTGAAACGCGTGTTTAAGGATTTTGAGCTGGAGGAGGAAGATGGCGATGAGTAGAAGTATTTTAGGATTAATGCCGGTATTTTTATTTATGATTGTAATGCTGGTTGTAAGTATCTGTGTTCGTCGTGCATCAGCGAAGAAATCTTCAGGAGGATTCGTAAAAGATTATTTTATTGGATCTAGAAGCTTAGGCGGCTTTGTATTGGCAATGACAACAGTAGCAACCTACAGTTCTGTAAGTTCTTTTGTAGGTGGCCCTGGACAGGCGTGGAATATCGGCTTTGGATGGGTATACATGTCTGTTGTACAGGTTACAGCGCTATTATTAGTGCTTGGTATCCTGGGTAAAAAGATGGCGGTTGTGTCAAGAAAGATTGATGCAGTTACCATCATTGATGTGATCCGTCATCGTTACCAGTCAGACGTGCTGGCGAATATTTCGGCGGTGATTATTGTAGTGTTTTTTGCAGCTACCATGGTAGCCCAGTTTGTAGGTGGTGCAAAGCTTTTTGAAGCAGTAACAGGATATTCCTATCTGACAGGCTTGATTGTGTTCGGCCTTGTGGTTGTTATCTATACTACAGTGGGCGGCTTTAGAGGTGTGGCTATTACAGATGCCATCTGTGCCATCGTAATGCTGATCGGTATGGGAATCCTGCTTGTAGGTATTTTGAAAGCAGGTGGCGGATACGAAGCGATCATGAGCCATTTGGAAGTTGCAAAACCAGAGACGTTAGAACCGCTGTCTGGCGGCAATATGCCGATTAGTTTATATATCTCTCAGTGGATGCTGGTTGGTATTTTTACGATTGGACTTCCGCAGTCAGCAGTTAGATGTTTAAGTTACAAAGATACAAAGTCTCTTCACCATGCGATTGTGCTTGGCACAGTAGTTGTAGGTGCTATGAATATCGGTATGTGTACAATTGGTGTTCTGGCAAACGGTGTGTTAAAAGACGATTTGGCTGTTTATGGAAACAGTGTAGATAACATTATCCCATTGGCAATTGTGAAGTCATTAGGACCTCTGTTAGCTGGGATTTGTATTGTTGGACCGATTGCAGCGTCTATATCTACCATTTCATCATTGCTTTTGTCTGCAACATCTTCCATTGTGAAAGATGTGTACATGTATGAAAGCGAGAAACGTGGAAAAGCCGTATCAGAAAAAGTGACAACCACATTCAGTCAGGTTTGTACACTTGTGATCGGATTGCTCATATTCTTTATCTCCATCAATCCGCCAGATGTAATCTGGAAGATCAATATGTTTGCTTTTGGTGGTTTGGAAAGTGCATTTTTCTGGATTTTCCTGCTGGGAATGTTCTGGAGAAAGGCAAACAAGATGGGTGCAATATGCGCCATCCTTGGAGGAACAGT
>JAZQSD010000089.1:0-2227 GCA_045629925.1 Eubacterium sp. | reverse complement strand
TTAGTTATAGCACAATAAAAATGATGACCAAATACGTCAGGAGGCACTGTTAATGAGCAAGAAAATCGTTCTCATCGATGGACATAGTATTTTAAATAGAGCGTTTTTTGGAATCCCGGATCTGACCAATGCAGAAGGGCTTCACACCAATGCAGTATATGGATTTTTGAACATTCTGTTTAAGATTTTGGAGGAAGAAAAACCAGATTATCTGACAGTTGCTTTTGACGTGCATGCGCCAACTTTCCGACATGAGATGTACGAGGAGTATAAGGGCACTCGCAAGCCTATGGCAGACGAGCTGCGCCAGCAGGTGCCAGTGATGAAGGAAGTACTTCATGCTATGGGTATTGTCACTATGGAAAAACCAGGTCTTGAAGCAGATGATATTATTGGAACGATCAGTCATCGCTGTGAGGCTGCGGGCATGGATGTATCTATTATTTCCGGTGACAGAGATCTTTTGCAGCTGGCCACAGACAAAGTGCAGGTGCGTATTCCTAAGACAAAGAAGACAGGAACGGAGATTGAAAATTATTACGCAGCAGATGTAAAGGAACGTTATCAGGTTACGCCAACAGAATTTATTGATGTTAAGGCTTTGATGGGCGATGCTTCAGATAATATCCCTGGTGTTCCAAGTATCGGGGAGAAGACTGCGACCAACCTGATCGTTGCTTATAAATCAATAGAAAATGCCTATGCACATATTGATGAGATTAAGCCGCCTAGAGCGCAGAATGCCCTCAGAGAGCATTACCAGTTAGCGCAGTTGAGCAAGGTGCTTGCAACCATCAATGTAAATGCAGATATTGAATATGACGTAGAACGGGCGGCCATCGGAAACCTGTTTACACCAGAAGCTTATGTATATTTCAAACGTTTAGAGTTTAAAAATATGTTGTCTAGATTTGAGGTGGAGGCTCCGTCCAATCAGGCAGAGCAGTATTTTAAGACAATCACAATGCTGGATGAGGCAGAAAGCTTTTTTGACAGTCTGAGAGAAAAACTCACATCCAAGAAGGTGACAAGTCTTGGAGTTGCTGTGGTAGAAGAGGAAAAGACCGTATATGGTTATACGATCTGCACTGGGGCCGAAGAGATCACTTTCATAAAAGTAGAAGGATTTTTAACAGAAGGATATCTGACAGAAAAAGTGGCAGTAGCCATCTGCCTTGCATCAGAGGTTATTACTCCAGACCTGAAAGCGCTGTTAAAATTGTTCGCCCAGTGTGACCGAACATATTTTGAACAGGTAGAAGCCCATGGGGCAGAGTGCAGCTTTTTTGACACAACGGTTGCAGCTTATTTGTTGAATCCATTAAAGAGCGAATATTTATACGATGATCTGGCAAAAGATTATCTAAACATGATGGCACCTTCTCAGGTGGACCTCTTAGGAAAGTTGAAACTTTCAAAAGCGGCAGATGAAAAAGAAGATGCCTTTGTCCAGATGTGCTGTTATTTAGGCTATGTGCCATATGCCTGCAAAGCAGTTCTGAAGGAAAAACTTGCGTCTGAAGGCATGTTAGAACTTTTTGAGACAGTTGAAATGCCTTTAGTTTTCACTTTGGCAGATATGGAACTTGAAGGTGTTCGTGTAGATGCCAAGGCGTTGAAAGAGTACGGGGAACAGCTGTTAGAACGTATCGAGGAGTTAGAACAGACCATTTATCAGCAGGCAGGAGAAGAGTTTAACATCAACTCTCCAAAACAGTTAGGTGTGATCTTGTTTGAAAAACTTCAGATGCCTAATGGGAAAAAGACAAAGACAGGTTATTCCACAGCAGCAGATGTATTGGAAAAACTTGCTCCGGAGTTCCCGATTGTATCTGATATATTAGAGTACAGAACTTTGACAAAATTAAAGTCCACATATGCAGATGGACTTGCAAACTATATATCTGCAGATGGCCGTATACACGGAATCTTTAATCAGACCGTGACAGCCACAGGCCGTCTTAGCAGCACAGAGCCGAACTTACAGAACATTCCAATTCGAATGGAATTGGGACGTTTGATCCGCAAAGTTTTTCTTCCAAAAGAAGGTTGTGTATTTTTTGATGCGGATTATTCTCAGATTGAACTGCGAGTGCTGGCTCACATGTCAGGGGATAAGAACCTGATCGAGGCATATCGTCACGCAGAGGATATCCATAGACTGACCGCTTCCCAGGTGTTCCACACACCGATGGAAGAAGTGACAGACCTTCAGAGAAGAAATGCA
>JAZQSD010000088.1:0-39961 GCA_045629925.1 Eubacterium sp. | reverse complement strand
ATACCAGTTTGTGATCCCACCGCTTGCCGCTATCAGAAATACGACAATGCTGATTGTTATTGTAGGGATGATTATTTTCTTAGTTCTATTGATATGGCAAACTTCCATTACAATCATCAGCATGCACAGTGGCAGGAAAACAGATCCCAAATACGCAAGGCGATTAGCCATCAATGCCCCTTCTAAAGAAGATGCAATTGCAAGCAAGAAATATCCGCAGTTAACCACCGCTACCGAAACGAAGAGAAAACCAAACCAACGGTTCTTCTTCTTGATCGACATCATATATCCACCAATTAATATTATAGAAACTACGGCGATAATGCCGTAAATAAATTTTAACTCCATATTACTTTCCTCTCGTGCAATTGAGCAATACGGAGTTTATTATATCATTATTTTACACAATTTAACAACTCTTATCTTCTGTTAACAACGCCTTCTTTTGTTCTTGTTAAATCCGTTCCCACCAAAAAAAGCCGCTTGCTTCAATTACAAAACAAACGGCTTTTAAACTTACAAAATTAACAGAATCAGCAAATCCACTACCAGGATGCCTATTGCTGCAAAAAGCAAGCTATAAAACATAAACTTCTTATTACAGTATCTTAACACATAGGCTAATTTCGGATTGTTTGGATCATAGTAAACGTCCAACTCTTTAGAAAGCGGATACAGTTCTCTGATAGGATTGCGGTAGATGCCAACGGCAGCATTCACTCTTCGGTTTGTGTAGAGAACCTGACCTTTCACATCGAACTCCATGGTATTTTGTTCCAGCAAGCTTTTCCTGGTCTTGGTTACATACCATTTATATTCAGGGCCTACAACTTTATACTCCTTGCCATTTACCCTGTAAAAAACAACCGGAAGAAAAACTCCATTGCCACGGCTTGCCATTGTGTATCTTCTAACAACGCCGGTTGTTTTGGAAGTGCAGCGTTTTTCCTGTACCATATACTTATAGCCCAGCAGATAGGTCAGCACAAACAGCACAATGCTCCCCAGCGACAGCATAATTCCAAAAGTCAACTTAATAATTTCTATTTCACTCATGCTTTTTACTCCTAATATATCATATGTTTTTCACATGTTAGATTAACTATATGGATGATACTCTAACGCGGTATAATTATTCCGCTCTGCATCCATAACAGCCTTGGCAGTTTCCTCATCAATAGGCGTATCGTTAGAAGTATCCCAATCCAAATCATATGTCATAAACAAAGGATTATTCTCGTTAGCTACAGCATCAAAAATAATACCTTGCATCACTTCAAATTCACCTTCTACCAGCTGCACATAGTAGACAGCATGATTTGCCGCGCCATTTTCCGCCTCATAAGCAACTGACCACAGTCCATCATCTTTGGCATACTGCATATAGTAACGATTGCGGGAGCCGCTTTGCGCAAGCATTACTGGTTCTCCATTTTTCAATGTCCAGATTTCAAAAACCAGCGGATCATGCTCTGCATTCTTGATTGCGCCTATAATCAATTCCTGTGTATCATCTGCATTCAGATCCATAAGGGCATAACCAACATTGTCCAAAGCATTTCCTTCATAATAATATGAAACCATTGGGCTTATTTCGCGTTCAAAGCAAGTGCCTTCATCCCATTGATTTGAGAGAGCTTCATAGTATCTCTCAACCTGCTGAGCATAGACCGACTCGCTAGAATCGGATGAAGTATCGCTTTCCGCCTCTGTGAGAGGTGGTGTAGTGGTCTCTGTAGAATCTGTTTCAACAGTTGGCGTCTCAACAGAAGGAGTTTCGACAGATTCTGTTGAAGCTGCGGAAGATTCTGGAAGGGATGGGGCTTCTCCCTGTGATTTGCTGCAACCGCCCACCAGACTCAGTACCAGCAAAATGGTAACTGCCAAAAGAATTTTTTTCATAAAAGCCTCCTTCTTATCAGGTAATACTATCACATGATACTTGGTATGCAGTGGATTTGTCAAATTATGCTTTTTACGCAAAAAGCAACCCCCTTTCGGGAGTTGCTTCTATTATTGTTTAATTATATTTCTGATTCTTGATCTCATCTGATGCTTTCATTGCATAGACGTTTCTTACAACATCATCACTGAGAGCACCTGTTCCACCTAAGGCGATACCTGATGTGATATCGTTTGCTTTCATGTAATCAGCTGCTGGTGTTGATTTGGAACCTGTCAGAATCAATGGCGCATTCATTGTATATGCAAGTGGTCCGCCGCAAAGTCCATCTGGGAAGTTTGTTGCAGAAGCGATAACCGCTTTGCTTGGACTGCCAATGAATTTATTTGCTACTGCCACAGATGTTTCATAACGACTAGCGCCTTTTACTCGTTCTACTGTTCCGTCAGAATCGTATGTCTGAAGAGCTGTCAGATAAGCATCGCTTACAGCTCCTGAACCACCAACAATGTAAATCTGGCGTTTCTGATCATCCAGGAAATCAATCTGTTCTGCTGTCAGCTTGTTCGTAGTTGGATTTACTAACAGCATTGGAAGTCCTGTGGCTGATCCGGATAAGCTGTCTGCAAAATTTGTTCCGGTACAAACCAGAAGCGCTTCGTTAGATACTCCGGCTTCATTTAAGATTGCAAGGTTTGTGTCATATCTGCCTTTTCCTTTTAATCTATCTACATCATAGCCTGCATCGGACAGGCTCTTTTCGATAGATTCTGGTACTGCAGCACTGCCGCCAAGGATATATACCTTGCCACCGGATTTTAAGTTGTCAGTTATATAATTCTGTATCAATGTAATATCACCGGCATTGTCGCGCACCATCAGGATTGGAGCATCTTTCTTCGCTGCCAAATAACTTCCTGCCAGCGCATCCGGGAAGTTTGTTCCACTAGCGATGATCACTGTATCAAACTGGCTTACGCCCAGTTTGTTTTTCAGTTCATCCGCGATAGCCAGGGATGTTTTGTAACGGTTAGCACCGTATACTCTGGTCACTCCCTCGCTGTCAGCAGTTACATCTTTAAATCTCGCATATAAGCTGATATCCCCAGTAACAGGCTTTGTAAAGTCATAAAGCTCACCCTGTTCTGTGAACCAACCGAGGAACACTTTGTTTTCCTGCGCAGGATCTTCTGGTTTTTCTGCACACTGTCCTGAGTCAATCTCCTGCCATCCTACTGCTGTGTCACCGAAGCAGAATGTTACTGTATGTATTACTGTTTCTCTCAGCTGTGGCAACTGAACTATGATATCCAACATGTCATAATAGTCATCATATTCAACCTCCACTGCCACTGGAGTAACGCCATTAATAACAATGTCGTCTGCATCCATATCTTTCACACTATATCCAGCCGTTGGCTCTACGGTTATACAGATCCAATAATCTGTATCGGCTGCAAATGTGTCTTCTGCATGAATCCAGTTGTCCACATCTTTCAGAACTACAAAACCTGGATTCAGGAAGGTAACCTTATCTGAATCTTTTGCAACAGTTACTGCATCAACATATCTGTTGTATTTGTATCCATTAATCTCAAACTGCAGTGAAGTTACTGGAATGCGAGTTTTTTCCATTTCAATTGTTACAGTTGCATCCACGCCCACAAACATGCATGCTTCTTTGTACTCTTCGTATCCATCTGCAGTTGCCTTTAATATATATGTACCTTCTTTTACATCTTCAAATGTGAATTGGCCATTTCCTGTAACAGTTGCAGTAACAGTTGCCGCATCCGCATCTGTTTCCCACAAAGCTACCGTTACAACATCTGTATCTTCTACGCCGCTGATTGTTCCGATAAGATCAGAGTATAAAATCTGTTTCAGCACAGGCATTTTAAAAACAACGGTGTAATATTCGTTTTCTGTATCTAAACTAAAGTCATGTAATGTTGCATCTCCCATTGTTAAATCTGACACATCATCGATCAGACTTGTACAACCATCAACAATCTCATACGTTACAGAAATGTAATAATCTTTATTTCCCTGGAAAGTTCCGGCTGACAGTTTGCTGCCGTCCATTGCACATACATAGGAGTCTACAAGATTCACGCCTTTGGTATCTTTGGACACTTTAATGTTGCCGAATGTTCCACCGATTTCATATCCATCACACACAAAACCGATCTTATCTACATCAATCCCCTCTAATGCAGGAAGCATATAAACACCCGTCCACGTATTTGTCTCAGCATCGTAGCTGCCTACCATATAAGTTGCATCTTTTACAACGCAATCGGAACCATCCATATTTGACACATCATAACCGTCCTCAGGTTCAATGACAACCACAAGCAAATGGTTTTCTGCACCAAACACTCCATCTGTGATTATATTACCTGCGAGATCTCCAAAACCATACTGTTTAATGCTTGCGCCTTCTATTTCACCGCTAACAACTGCTTCTGATGCAAATTCGCCCACGCCGTATCCAGAATAGCTAATTTCTACGCCTTCTACAGCAGTTTTAACATCTTCAAACAAATACTGTACGCGGAGTCTTTTGCCATAACCATTTACTACAGACTGTATCACAGATACATCTTTTCCGTTAACAGTTGCTGTCATGGTCTTTAAGTCTTCAGGGAACATATGTCCTTCATTTGCGCGAAGAACTACTGTAAGGATATAATCTGCGCCAGATTCAAAAGTATCGTCTGCGTCTAAAGCCGCACCATAAGTCTTCTGCCACATTATATCTAATACAGCAGCATCTGTTTCAACATAGTAATCTGCACCCTCAGGAATCACTGCTGCGAAATCCGGTGTTTTTCCAGCACTCGGAACTGTAATGTCAATTGCAACATCTCTCACTTCCCACAAAGCATATAACTCCATATAGGATGTTACCAGAATCTTTTCGTCGGCTTCGTAATAAGGCTCTTTTTCATCTGGAGAAAGCGCCCAGCCTTTGAATGTATATCCATTACGCTGAGGTGCGGTGAACAACTGATTTGAATTCAAAGTCACATTTCTTGATACTGCTTTCACGTCTCCATAGTTGTAATCCAACACGATTGGGATTTTGTCGCCCAATGTATAGGATTCATTGTATGTATACGCACACTTGTCACAAGTAAAACGCTTTGTTCCTGCTGTTGCTCCATCAGGTTCTTTTGTGGAAACCCATTTTCCAACATGCTCTTCTAAGATCGTTGTTCCACAGTCTGCACATATCTTTTTGTGATTATCTGTGTTGCCTATTATTTTTTCATATGTGGAATAGTCGTGATTTAAGGTTAATGTTACTTCATTACTTGTCTGTGATACCTTGCCGGATTTTGCCACGCAACGCACCTTCTGACTATCAATTCCTTTTGTAATTACCAATGTTTTAGTATCATAACCGGTTGCTTCCACAATGGATAACTCTACCAGCTGTGATACATCAACCCATTGTCCTTCCACCTTCATCTGCCAGGAATATGTCGCATTAAGCAGGTTTGCTCTATATGTTACTCCTGTCGCATTTGGGCCACAGTCAGTCACTGTGTCAACCGGCTGAGTCTCTATCGTTCCCGCTGCACGAGTCTCCATGGTTGTAGACGGAATCATGCAGAGCACCATAGCCAGCGCTAGCAAGATACTAAAAAATTTCTTCTTCATATGCTCTCTTCTCCTCTCATAAAAATATAGACAAAACACCTATTCTATATCTTATTATTGAGGTCATTATACCTAGTGTGATTTTTTCTATCTATTACCCCTAGGGTTAATATTGATTGTTTTAACACTTTGTGTGCAAAATTCTTTTGTGCTGCTCCACGCGGGCTGTCGTGAACAAGTTAGCTACGAGCTGCGTTCACTCGTAAATGCTTCGCATTTCCTCGTGCATGGCTGTCGCCGAATGAAAAGCACAAAAAAATCGGCATGGAGTGCAAGCACTCCTGCCGACATTTTTTATACTTTTCACTCTGCTCGTAGCTAACGTGTCTATTCCCACTCGAAAATTTATCCCTAAAATTTATCCCTAAAATTTGTACATTATTGCAATTCCACCAAATGCCATTTTATGGTAGAATGTGCTCGGACTACCATAACGGTAGGCGGTTGGTTCCTCAGTCTTATCAGAGGAACTGTGATCCTCTGTTTACATAGAAATCCTTTCGCGGAAATCTCAAGAAGGAGGACACGCTTATGAGCGACTTTGAATTATTGTCTATAATTCTCATGGTACTTGGTATCATAGTGACATTATTAATAGCATTGATCAAGGAAACAAAAAAGTAATCGCCATCCCTGGAAAGTTTGCGATTACTTTTTTTAATCCACTTTAACGGGACCAACCGTCTATCGGTAGTCCTTTTTATATGCATATTATAAAGGTATGTGGTATATTTGTCAAATTGTACCTTTTTATACAGGAACAGCCCCGTTTCAGAGATCTATTCCCACTCGATTGTGCCAATTGGCTTTGGTGTCAGATCTAATAACACTCTGTTGATGCCTGGTACTTCGTGTGTAATTCTGTATGTGATGTGGTGAAGGATGTCATATGGAATCTCTTCGATTGTTGCTGTCATAGCATCTTTTGTGTTGACAGCACGGATGATTGCTGGCCATCCTTCGTAACGGCTTTCGTCTTTTACGCCTACGCTCTTGATGTCTGGAACAGCAATGAAGTACTGCCATACTTTTTCAGCAAGACCGTTCTTGTCAAATTCTTCTCTTAAGATAGCGTCTGCTTCGCGAAGAGCTTCTAAACGATCACGAGTGATAGCGCCTAAGCAACGAACTCCAAGGCCTGGGCCTGGGAATGGCTGACGATATACCATAGAGTGTGGTAAACCAAGAGCTTCACCAACTACTCGTACTTCATCTTTAAATAAAAGTTTGAGTGGTTCTACAAGTTCAAACTGAAGATCTTCTGGAAGTCCGCCTACGTTGTGGTGGGACTTAACTGCTTTCTTACCTTCAGCGGCTTTAACAGATTCTAAAATATCAGGATAGATTGTTCCCTGAGCTAAGAATGTAATATCTTCCAGTTTTCTTGCTTCATCAGCAAAAACTGTGATGAATTCTTTACCGATGATCTTACGTTTGCTTTCTGGATCTGATACACCAGCTAATAAGTCTAAGAAATGTTCTGTTGCGTCAACATAAATCAAGTTGGCATCTAATCCTTCTTTGAACATCTTGATAACGCTTTCGGATTCATCTTTACGCATCAAGCCGTGGTTTACATGAACGCAAACTAACTGTTTGCCAATTGCTTTGATCAGTAATGCTGCTACTACGGAGCTGTCTACACCACCGGATAAAGCTAATAATACTTTTTTATCGCCAACCTGAGCGCGAACTTCTGCAATCTGTTCTTCGATGAATGCATTCGCAAGTTCAGGTGTGTTAATACGTGCCATTGATTCTGGTCTAACGTTGCTCATTCTCATTTCCTCCAATTGTAATAGGGATTAAAAAAATTATGCGAAAAGTATATCACATGATTTTTTTATTGCATAGATTTTTATCTTAAAAATTGCCAATTATTCCTTGCCGCTCCAGCAGTAAGTACATACTTTTTCAGGATCGATGCCGATAGCTTCGATCAAACCTTCCAGTGACTGGAATCCAAGAGAGTTGAATCCCATCATTTCGCAGATGCGCTGGATCATGCATTTGCCTCGTTCTGTCTTAGCATCTCCATATTCATCCAGATGTTTCTGACCTTCATCGCCTTCTAATTCTTGGATTACACGGCGAGTCAGCAGATCCATCTCAGATTTGTTGCTGGAGAAGTTCAGATATTTACAGCTGTGCATGATTGGTGGACATGCGGAACGCATATGAACTTCTTTTGCATTTGCTGCAAACAGGAAATCCACTGTCTCGCGAAGCTGTGTTCCTCGAACGATAGAATCATCGATCAGAAGTAATTTTTTATCTGCAATCAATTCCGGAACCGGAATCTGTTTCATTTTTGCCACCTGGTTACGAACATTCTGATTTGTTGGCATGAATGAACGGGACCATGTTGGTGTGTATTTGATAAATGGACGGCCAAATGGTTTGCCGCACTGTGTGGAATATCCAATCGCATGTGGAAGACCGGAATCAGGGATACCCGCTACAAAATCCACGTCTGGCAATGTTCCGTCTGTTGCCTCATCACGGGCCATGATCGCACCGTTCTTATAGCGCATTACTTCTACATTGACACCTTCGTAGTTGGAGTTTGGATATCCATAGTATGACCAAAGGAAAGCACAAACTTTCATGTTTTCAGAAGCAGGAACCACTGTTTCGTATTTTTCAGCTGTAACCTTTACGATTTCGTTTGGTCCTAATTCATAGGCATCATCGTAGTCTAATTTATGATAAACAAAGGATTCAAAAGAAACACAATGTCCATATTCGTTTTTACCAATGATAACAGGAAGTCTTCCGTCTTTATCGCGGGCAACATACATTGTTTCGCCCTGAAGAATGATAATTGTTGAGGACCCTTCTATTACATCGCGAGCATGCTGAATACCGGAGATAATATCGTCTTTCTGGTTGATCAGCGCTGCTGTAAGTTCAATGTCATTTACTTTTCCAGAACTCATGGCCATAAACTGATGTCTGTGATCAGAGAAGTATTCTTTGATCAGCTCATCCGCATTGCGGATCAGTCCTACCATGGCAATGGCATATATTCCAAGATGAGAGCGAACCATCAGTGGCTGTGGATCAGAAGCACTGATACAACCGATACCGCTGCAGCCCTGCATATCATCTAAATCTTTCTCAAATTTTGTTCTAAATGGTGTCTTCTCAATGTTGTGGATCTGACGTTTGTATCCTTTTTCCTTATCGTAGATGATCATACCACCACGTTTTGTTCCAAGGTGTGAATGATAATCAACCCCAAAATACACATCTAATGCACAGTCCTTTTTTGAAGTAACTCCAAAAAATCCACCCATATTTTGTTCCTCCTGATTTAATCGTATAATCCCAGAGCACAACGTACTCTGGGATATATATCGTTTCTCTTATTATTTACTTTCTCTTATGCGAAGAAAAGTTCAGAAAGAGTCATTGGATCGATGTATTCTCCGTTTTTGTAAACACGCATGTTGCCAGAAGCGATTTCGTCGATCAGCATTACGTTGCCTTCTGGATCATAACCGAATTCGAATTTGATATCGTAAAGCACAAGACCTTTTTCTAATAAATCATCAGCTACGATCTGTGTGATCTTCTGTGTCATTACTTTCATATCTTCGTACTGTTCGTCTGTCATAACGCCTAACATTACAAGACCATCTTTTGTTACGAGAGGATCGCCAAGTTCATCGTTCTTGAATGTCATTTCAACATATGCAGGAAGGTCTGCGCCTTCTTCGATGTACTGTTTGTAACGGCGGTAGAAGCTACCTACTGCTTTGTGACGGCAGATTACTTCAAGACCCTGACCGAATACTTTTGCAGGAAGAACTTCCATTGTTGTATTAGCAAGATCAGCATTTACGAAGTGTGTTCTGATGCCTGCTGCGTTGATTTTTTCAAAGAAGTAGATGGACATTCTTAAGTTAACATCGCCTACACCTTCAATTGTAAGACCTACAGAGTTTTCGCCTGGATCAAAAACGCCGTCTTTTCCTGTACAGTCATCTTTAAATTTCAGTAAGTAGTTGCCGTTATCCAAAGCAAATACGTCTTTTGTTTTACCAGTGTAAACATGTTTCATAAAAAATTTCCTCCCTTATAAGAAAACTATTGTTTATTAATTTCACTAATGTGATTGTAACAAAAAAATATAGTTCATCGCAACTAGATATTATTACAAAATTTGCAAAAAATATACTCTCGTTTTATTGCATATTTTATATGAATCAAAGCCTTTATAAGTGGCTCTTATACCCCGCATAATTTAGGAAAATAAAAACCTTTTTGCAATCTCGGTCCCGCTTACCGGCCCAGCATTTGCAAGATGGATTCCACTGTCTGAGAACGCTGTTCCACAGCTGTCACCAGCGCTTTGCCATCCCCTTCCTGCTCTCCATATTCTCCAAACTGAGCGTGGTTGCCGCCTTCTATGCAGACCTCCACATAGTCAGCCGGCATATACTGTCGGCCTTCTTCAACTTTTTCCATATTCAGCACAAGGTCTTCACTTCCATAGACAGACAATACTTTAAAGCCCTCTTTGTCCAGTGACTTTGTTGGATATGACGCCAAGAAGATAATTCCCTTTAATCTGTCGGAAGCCTGTATGTCTTCTGCAGCAAAGGAAGCGCCCATCGCACCGCCTAAAGAATGTCCCATCAGGTAATAATTCTCATAGGATCCATCCGTCTGTTCCATAACCTGTCCCGCAAGATCCATTCCAAAAAATGCCAGGTTATATGGCATCTCCACCAGATAACAATCCACACCATTTGCAGCCAGATCATAAAGCAGTGGCAGATATGCAGTGTACTCTACCTTTGCCCCCTGGTAAAAGATAACAAGATCTTCTGTTCCAGAGCCATCCAGGAAAAGCCCGTCCACATACTGTCCCTCGCCAACATCCTGTCCAATGGCAGAAACCGTTACAGCATCGTTGTTGTGCCCAACATAATTATCAACATCTACTGTCGCATGATAGTATTTTCCCACATAAGCTGCAAAAGCGATTGCAAGCACCGCAATTATAATAATTACAGCCAAGAAAATTTTCTTCGCTTTACTTTTTGACAAGCTTTCCAGCCCATCGCCCATCTGAAAACCTTTTGCAAGCTTTTCTACATCATCCTTTGAGATAAAACTTCCTCCCACCAGCTTCCTGCCTCCTCAAATATTTCAATTAAATTTCCACTGTTATCTCTTATAAATAAGCCATATGTATTATCTACTTCAGCCACCATCACAATCTCAACACCCAAGGCTTCCAATTCCGCTTTGGCCGCTGGACCGTTTGGAACCCCAAAAGAGATGTGTTTATTACCATGGGTCAGCAAATCCCTGTTTGGCACTTTTCTGTCGTCTGGAAGCGGATTTGCTCCCGGTGCTTCAAAAATCTCCAACACAAGACCAGAGCTTACCATATGGCTAACCTTGATTCCCACTCCCGGGATCTCAGATCTGTCAAACACTTTAAATCCAAATACCTTTTCATACCAGGCAATAGATTCCTCAAGATTCGGCACACTTATCGCAAAATGATTTACTCCATTCCATGTAATAGCCATAAAAACCTCCTAAAAAACTCTTATGCACTCTATTATAATTCCTTTTATTCTGCAAAACAACATCTACAAAAAATGAGCTGTTATCTATGCTTGTTTTTATAATTTTGATAATATATGATGAAAGAAAATACTAAAGTTTTGACTAGCACGAGGAGATTCACATATGATATGGCATGAACTGAAACAACTCTTGGCAGAATACCCTGCAGAAGTCATCTGCGAACACAACACTTCTGCCCAATTGCTTTCTGTAATGTATCTGGCACCGATTTTTTCCAAATATTCAAGCGAAGTCTTGTACATTGGATACTATAAGGATTTTTGCCAAAAAGACATACCAGAAAACAGCAATATCTCTGTTTTGTTGTGCTGTGATCAACAGCCAGATCGAGAATTCCTATCAACCACTACGCAAAATGCTATGTGTATTTTTGACGAAGAGGCATTCCTTGCATGTGCTGATTTCCTTCAAATTTTTTATTCCCATTACCAGTCAATGGATGAATGGCTGAAACTGCTTTATGAAAAAATGCACAAAGGCGCTTCTTTATCAGATGTAACCAACATGATTGCAGAGCGGTATCAAAAACCTGTGAACATTGTAGATTCTTCGTATACAGTAATCGCAGTTTCTTCCAATTTTGAAGATTATGACTATCGTCTTGCCGGCGACCAGCATCGCGGCTACGTACCTCCCAACATTATTAAGAGCATGAACATACGAGCCAAAAGAAAAAACAAACTGGCTCACGAGCCAATTCTGTTGGAAGATCCTGAAAACGGAACACTTATTCACTACAACACCCCGATTCTTGTTGATGATATACAGATTGGCGCCTTCAGTATCTACATGCATCCCGGGGAACAACTTCCATATGAACAATACTTATTCCTGCCAAATATTGCGCGAATTTTAAGTATCTATTTGCAGAAAAAGCATTTTTTCCTAAAAAGCAATGACAACTATTGCTCTGGTCTTTTAGAATCACTGTTCATGAATTCAGATTTTTCTGTCATTGACATAGAATCCAGACTGGCCGCCTTTGGCCATGAAGTTTTAGAAACCAAGTATATTCTTACCGTAAATATCGCAAACCTGACCAGTGCAACTGTTGCACAAATAGCATCTTCTATACAGAACATATTGAAGCACTCTATATACACTACCCTTGACAGCGAACTTGTATTTCTCTGCAGCTACAATGAACCGGATATTGCGTCCAATGACCAGATGGTTCTTGATATCATCGCAAACATTCCAAGCACCATCCCATCACTCAGAGTTGGAATCAGTTCACGATTCACTGCCCTCTCCGATGCCAAAAATGCACTTATCCAAGCCCAGTCCGCCATGGAGATTGGCTCTGTATATGAACCCACAAAGAAAGTTTTCATATATGATGACTATCGTTTGGAATGTATGGTTTATCGTCTGTCAGAGACAACCAATATTTCTCTGTACTGCTATCCGCAGCTTTATGCATTGTTAGAATATGACAAACAGCACCAGACACAGCTGTTATACACTCTTTTTGTCTATATATGCTGCGCAGAAAATAAGAGTCTATCATTTATGTGCAAAAAGCTAAACATTCACAAAAACACTCTCTATTTTCGTTTAAACAAAGCGAAAGAATTGACTGGTTTGAACTATGAAAAACCGTCCGTATCAGCCATGATGATGTTTACTTTTGCATTGATGAGACTGAACAATCAGATTACATGGAGTCAATTAGATTTATAATCACAATCAGCTGTTCCTGTTTGAACAGCTGATTGTATTATTGTACATAAGTACAATATCTGTTTTTGTTTTTGTCAGCCATATTTAAAGGGTTTTCGACATCCTATTTTTGTTTTTTTATATTTTATTTATATTTTGTTTATACACATTAGACATTCGCCCAATGCCATTCTTCCTAATTATTGCTATAATTTCGAACATCAAATCAATTAAGGAGGTTTTATTATGGCACTCGGTATTATCGGTATTGTAATCGCCCTTGTTATTTTCTTATACGGCGCTTACAAAAATGTATCCGTTATGTGGCTTGCTCCACTTTGCGGTGTTATCGTAGCTGTAACAAACGGTTTAAACCCAACAGATTCTTTTGCAAGTTTCTATGTTGGTGCAGTTGAAGAGAACGTAGCTACTGGCGTTTGGTCCATCGGCGGTCTCTGCGGTATGATCACAGCGATCTTCCCTACTGTATTCTTAGGCGGTATCTTTGGTAAGGTACTTGCTGACTGTGGCGCAGCTCAGTCTATCGCTACAACATTAGTTAACAAATTCGTTTTCACAACAAACGACAAGATTAAAATGGCACGTCGTGCAGTTTTAATCATGCTCATCATCGAAGTAGTTCTTACATACGGTGGTGTTGACGGTTTCGTAGCTATCTTCGCTACATTCCCAATCGCTATCTACATGGCTAACCGCGTAGGTATTCCAAGAAGATACGTTCCAGCTATGTTAGCATTAAGCTGTGGTGCAAACTCTGCTCCATTCGTACTTTCTATCAACAACATTATCTGTATGGAAATCCTTCACACTAGCCCAGGTGCAGCTCCAATTCCAGGTTTCATCGCTTTCATCATCATCGAAATCGGTGTATACTTAATCTGCTCTAGCTTCATCGTTAAAGCGATCAAAAAAGGTGAAGAATTCGAATACGGCCCAGTTAAACCATTACCACAGGATGGATCCGTTAAGTTACCTAACTTCTTCGTATCTTTAATCCCATTAGTAATCGTATTCTTACTGTTTGCTATCGTTCACAATGCATCCTTAGCATTAGTTTGCGGTATCATTTCCACAATCGTTCTTATGGCTCCATACTTCAAAGACCATGAGAAAAAAGGTCTTTTCGTTCAGTGGGGATCCAAAGTTATCGCTTCCCTTAACGAAGGTGCAGCAAACGGTGCAAGCGCTATCATGACTCTTTGTGCAGCAGCTGGTTTCGCAGCAGTTGTACAGCATACAGAAGCATTCAATGGCATGGTTGGCGTATTATTCGGCTTACCAGTTAATCCATTGATCTTAGGTATCCTGTTATGTATCATCGTAGTAGCATTTACATCTTCTCCACCAGCAGCACTTGGTATTGCTCTTCCAATGGTAGCAGGCGCATTCATCTGGTCTATGCCTGAAGCTCCAATGATCAATCCTAACGCTCTGGCTCGAGTAGCTGCTATCGCTGTTTCTACATTTGAAACACTTCCAGTTAACGGTCTGATTCTTTTAACAACAGGTCTTTGCTGTGTTAAAATTAAAGACGCATACCTTCCAATGTTCTTACAGACAGTTATCATGACATTAGTTGGTACAATCGTTGCAGCAGCAATTCTTCTTGTTGCTCCTGGTTTAGCATAAGAAAATTGTATTTTAAATAATGACCAAACCTGCTCCCTTTATGGGAGCAGTGTTTTTGCAAAGAAAGGAACTGTATCATGAATATGAAGTTCAACGGACAGACATTGATTACCATTATAGCGGTCTTGATCATCATGGCCATTGCATTTACCGACAAGTTCGACATCGTATTAATCTTACCTGTGCTTGGAGCTTTTTGCGTAGCCCATGGTATCTTCACATTTATAAAATCCCGTTCCAAAGAGGGAAACAAACAAAGTGTATTCATGCGTTTTATTCTGCAGATTGTTTTAGGCGGATTCATTATGATGCTTGGCATTGTAGAATTAGCAGACATCACTTTATCCCAGAACTTCTGGAATGGTGTTCTTATCGTTATCGTCATCATCGCTCTGCTCTGGTTATTCACTCGTGGACGTGATACATTCAAAAATCATTAATTAAAAAGCAACCATAAAAAACATAAAACAAAACCGCCGTCCTTCAACGATAGAGGACGGCGGTTTTGTTTTATATAAATATTTGTTTTCTTAATTCTTTGGCAAAACAGGAATCTGTAAGAAGGATGGATATGTTTCTCCACAGTAAATACTGTTTTCAGAGCCTGCTCTATATTCTTCTTTAAAATCAATCCAACGGTTAGATACAGGATCGATTTCCAACTGAAGTTTCCAACCTTTTCTGATCAATCCACTTGTAGGGAATGTACCAACTTCACAGAATGTAACTTCACCTGGAATCATCTTCTGATATGTTTCCGCTGTGTGAGCATGAACCGGGTAATAGTCTCTGCTCCACTTTTCATCCAGTGCTCTGTGAGACACTTTCAGAGAACCGAATGCCAGTGGCAGGCCTCGCTCCATACTTGTATAAGCTGGATAGATGATTTCCTGACCATCTTCGTCAAACACTCTTACATTCACGTGCACTTCCATATCCTCTGTTGTAGAAGAAACATAAAGACCAGCCTTTAAGTAACCAGCTAACTCTACATCTTCTTTAAATGGTTCTGTGACAAATGTGGCACCGGATGTGCGACGGATTTCAGATCTTGGCACATCTGCATTGTATGTTACCTGACCATCAGCGCCTGCTGCCAGATCTAATCCACCTTCTGCTGCCAGATACAATTTTCTGTATTCTGTACCTGGCACTGGCCAGTCAGCTTCTTTACGCCAGTAGTAAGAACCATTGCCTGTACGAATCTGGATATCAACTGCTGCCTCATCCATGATTCCATTTTCTTCTCCTTTTAACCAATAGTCAAAGAATGCTCTGTGCTTACTTAAGTATTCTTCACCATACATCCAGAAATGAATGCCACAACTATTAAGAAGTGTAAACTTCTTATTCTTTGAACCGCAGTTGATATATGCCTCAGAACTTCCTAATCCATGGAGACTTGCGTCCGGCTCTGTCACTGGCCAGATTGGGAAATCAATCTTCTCAATATCCGCGCTGGACATGTATTCGCCTTCTGGTCCGTAAGTGTCTTCGTTCCAGAATGGCTGTTCCATGGCTCTGTGCATAAAGCAGTATTCCTGTGGGGGACTTGCAAGGTCCATATTATCCGCTCTGTTAAAGAGGCCACCTCCACTGTAGATATAATGGCGATAAGAATCATAATCGCCCATAATCGGAATCATAGCTGTCAATCCCTTTGGATGACGCTGCGCAGCCAGATACTGTGTCATGGCAAAATAAGAAGCTCCGTAAAGACCAACTTTTCCACTGGACCATTCCTGCTCAGCAGCCCACTCAATGGCATCACAATAGTCCTTGGCATTTCTCTCGCCGAACTGTTTCTCCTGATCATTATTAAGGCCTGTACCATATTCTTCAATCAACATAACAGCATATCCATGTGGTACCCAGTCATCTGCTGTAACCTGTTCAAAAGCGCTTGATACTGGCACCAGACATGCTGGTGGTCCATCCGGATGAATTGGTTCACCTTCCAGATTTGGAATTGGAAGCGCAGAACCAAAACATGGGCCCATACGTTTAAAGAATGCGCCCTGAAGCAGTTTCTTTGTCTCAGCATCTCCATAGGTTTCGTAGAAACGGTCTTCTACCAGATCAAAAAATGCTTCATCTTCTTCATTCATTGTAAATCCATTAACGAATGATTTACCAAAAGCCCCCATACTGATAACAACCGGATACTTACCTTCCGTCAGTGGGCGATATACATCTGCCAATACATATCGGCCGTCTCTAGTTGGAATCTTAACATCTGTTTCTTTGTAGATACCTTTCAGGCAGCGGCGAACAATGTTGTGTGTTTTTTCAACAGAGATGAGTTTCGCATTTAATTCAACGAGACACTCAGCCATTGATATCTCAAACATTTCAGGAACCATGGAAAACTGAATCCGCGAACGATATCTTGAAATTATCGCGGTTTTTTCTTCATCAAAATTTCCCACAGACAAAAGCAGTCTTGCCATATTGGTAACAGTATAATGTGTTACCGCCTGGAGTCTGCTGGTTGTTTCTGGCACAAGATCAACCGTGCAAATATATGGTTTTGCCATGCAACTGCCAAGCATAAGGCCTCCTACAGAGAAGGTGATTGCCTGACCTTCCATGTAAGAGTACTTGCCACATGCATCTAACTGTCCTTTGTAAGGACCGCATTCATATGAAATCCCTGTTACGGATCCATCTAAAAAAATACCTTTTTTCATATCTATCATCCTCTATCGAATCACTTTTCCCGGATTCAGAATATTTTTATCATCAAACGCCATCTTGATGCGCTTATACAACCCGATCATCTCTGGTCCCACATGCTCTTCTAATGCTGCCACTCTGGCATGACCGATGCCGTGTTCTCCAGACACCTGTCCACCCATTTCCTTCGCCTTGGCATACAACTCTGACATCAATCTAGGACAACGCTCCTCAAACAATTTCTTATCCATGTCATCACGCATCAGCTGAATGTGCATATTGCCATCTCCTGCATGTCCCTGAATAGAAATACGAATCTGTGTCTCTTCCATCTTGGCATCTGCAAACTTAGAAAAATCTGCGATGCGGTTACGTGGCACTACAATATCACACTCATCCATGTCTGTAGTAGATGCTTTCAACGCTTCTAATGCCGCTCCACGCACAGACCATACCGCTTCTTTTCTTTCGTCAGTATTACATAGGAATACGTCTTCTGCGCCATTCTCCAAACAGATTGCTGCTGCCGCGTCACAGCGTCTTTCTACGTCGCTTTCTGTATCTCCGTCAAACATCAGAATCAAATACGCATTTGCTGTCTTGTGAGGCATGATTTTATTCAAATAATAGGCCGCATCATCCAGCAATGACTTTGGCATATATTCAATAGCTGTAGGATTTAAGTTGGATGTAATAAACTTCGGCACGCAGCCGACGCAAGCCTCCAAAGTATCAAACGGTACCAAAAGTGTGTAGGAACATTTTGGCTGAGGAATCACTTTCATGCGAAGCTTTGTAGCAATGCACAGAGTTCCTTCCGATCCCACTACCAGATCTTTGATATCATATCCGGAAGTGTTCTTAGCTACATTGCTTCCAAACTGCATCACAGACCCATCCGGCATAACACATTCCATAGAAACAACATAATTTCTTGTAACTCCATATCCAACTGCTTTCATGCCACCTGCGTTAGTCATTACATTCCCACCTACTGAAGCTGTCTTTTCTCCTGGTTCCGGCGGATAGAATACACCTTTTTCAATGGCTGCGTTAGCAAGTTCCATAACAAGCACACCTGGTTCTACCTCAACTGTCATGGTATCAAGATCCCATTCCAGAATTTTGTTCATTTTTTCCAGGCAAAGCAGAATCCCTCCATAGATTGGCACCGCTCCGCCGGAAAGTCCTGTTCCAGCACCTCTTGGAGTCACTGGAATGACGTGTTCGTATGCATACTTCATTATGGCTGACACTTCTTCTGTAGAAACAGCCTGCACCACAACATCCGGAGCATGTGTTCCGAAGTCTGCCATCTCATCGTGATGATAATCGTATTCAATCTCTTCTCCAAAGAAAACTCTGTCAGGAGAAGTAACTTTCTTTAAATATTCTACACAGTCAAGTGTAACATTCTGATAATTCATATCTTAGTTCTCCTCCTGTGCTTTTCTCTCTTTTAAAGTCTCTATCAGTTGTGGCACAACTTTATATAGATCCTTTGTGACACAATAATTTGCGATTTTAAAAATTGGCGCTTCAGGATCGGTATTGATGGCAACAATACATTCTGATCCATTTATACCAGCCGCAAACTGCACCGCGCCGGAAACGCCGCAAGTAATGATAAGCTTTGGTTTTACGGTTCTTCCTGAAAGTCCGATCTGTTTAGTCACATCGTTCCATCCCTTTTCCACCAACGGACGGGTCGTTGCCAACTGTCCTCCTAAAACCTGAGCCAATTCACGAAGCATCTCCAAATCTTCTTGTTTCTTTACTCCTCGTCCAGCGACCACAAGCACTTCCTCTTCTTCAATTCCTTTTGTTCGCTTGATAATATCTCTGCTAATTACTTCTAAACCAGAAGAAAGCATCTCCGCTGTCACCTGACAGGAAATCACTTCCCCTTTTATCTCGCCTTTCTGTGGGGCATTCATTACTTTATAGCGTACCGTAGCAAACTGTGGGCGAGTGTTTGTTGTAATAATCTGCGCCATGATATTACCGCCAAAAGCTGGTCGTATCTGCACAAGGTCTGTATTATCCTTGATATCCAAAACCGTACAGTCTGCAGTAAGACCTGTGCGGAAACGAGTCGCACAAGCTGGCGCTAAAGCTCGACCTAGCGAAGTTGCTCCAACTAAAACTACCGATGGTTTTAATTTTTTGATGCAATCTTCCATAATATTCGTATACACATCTCCGCGGTATGCCTGCAGCTGCTCATGGGCATATACAAACACTTTTTCTACCCCATATCGTAGCAGCGACTTTGCCTGCTGTTCCATGGCCGGCCCGCCGATTGCTACTGCATACACAGAATAGTCAACCTTTTCTGCCAGTTCTTTTGCTTTTCCGATCAATTCCAAACCTACTGGGTGGATACCATCTTCTTCCTGCTCTACAAAAACAAGAATTCCCTTCCAGGCATCCTTGTCTACAGCCGCTCTCACTTCCTCTTCTTTTAGAGAAATAGCATCTGCAGGACAGTTATTCAAACAGATCTTACACATCTTGCAAGATGCGTTGATTTCAATCTTATCTTCTTTTATCTCTAATGCACCAAAGGGACACTTTTCAATACACTGTCCGCAGAGTGTACATCTGTCATGTTCAAATGTTAATACTGCCATTGCATGAGTCCCCCTTTACACATATTTTCTCTCGCAGAAAAGTGCTGTCAATTCCTGGGCGATCTGCAATTCATCGCCCTCCACAAACACCTGTCCGTCATGACTTTCCGGTGGAAAAATCCGTTCTACCGCCGTAGCAGACCCTTTCAGGCCATAATGTGTCACATCTTGATCAGCAAATTCTGCAAAAGGAATCATTTTCACCTCTTTATCTTTTGTTGCCATCTTCAGTCTGTATGACGGAAGTCTCGGAGTAAAAATGTCTTTTTCCACTGTGATCAAACATGGCAGATGCATCTTTGCCAACTGTTTCACGTTAACAAAATTCTGGCCCACAGTAATGCTTTCTCTGCTTGTATCCCCAATCTCGCTTACCCATGCAGCACATGGAATCCCCATATATTCTGCCATAGCAGGCCCTACTTGTGCGGTATCCCCATCTGTGGTCTGTTTGCCACAGATAATAATGTCAAACGCTCCGCACACTGCCTGAATCCCCTGCGCCAATGTGTAAGCTGTTGCAAGTACATCTGCTCCGGCAAAAGTCCTGTCAGAAAAAACATAGGTTTCATCCACACCCATCATATAGGCTTCTTTCATCATTACTTCTGCCTGAGGTGGTCCCATTGTAACAGCAGTCACTGTACCTCCACACTGTTCTCTCAAACGTAAGGCTGTTTCAATTGCATATAGATCGTAAGGATTGATTTTGGCCGCAGCGCCATCTCGTTTTAACACACCTGTGGTTTCGTCAATTTCCACCTGACTTGTGCCAGGCACTTGTTTAATACAGACAATAATCTTCATTTTTGCCTCCCGATTTCAATACCGTCTAAGATACCTTTTTCATTACTTCTATTTTACAATACATCTGCACAAAGCGCATTGTACGAGTGTACAACGAATCATTTTCCCTCAAAAAAAAGAAAGGCTCTTCTCAGCCTTCCTTCTTTCTATCCAATCTCATTTTTCCTACGATAATTGACGCCAACGTCATGCCGTGGAGAATGATGCTTGTCCACGCTCCCAGTACCACGTCATATATAATCCACAAACTTGCATTAAAGAACATAATGCTTCGGATTTTTCCTGATCTTTCCTGTGCAATTGAAAGGGTAAACAACAGCGCACAGATACACACGATAATATCCGGCCAACTCTTATATGTAATGACAGAGCCAACGATGAACACTGCAAAAAAGATAAGAACAAGTACTTTCTTTATCTTTAGCTTTTTATCGCCGCCTTTTTTATTTGCCACAAACATCAACACAGTAGCAATCGCTGCCACCATGCAAACCCAGGCCGCAGACACGCCGCCCAGCAGGGCAAAGTTTGCAGACATCAAAAGATTGGTCAGAAACTGTCCTATCAATATATGTTTTTCATTTTTCAGCTGATAGCAGGCCATGGATGTTCCTGTAGCAATCAGCCCTAAGATCTGCGCTATAACAAAGCTCATTTTTAACCTCTTATTTTCCGTTTATTTTATGCATCGCTCCAAACTTATGGTGTGCTATCTACGTAAAGCTAGATACTCTACAGCAAATATCACCGCTATACCCGCTAATACACTGAGAAGCATATATATAAATGCCACTCCCGGATGTCCGCCCTTCATCAAATCCACGGACTCTAATGCAAACGTTGAAAACGTCGTAAATCCGCCGCACAAACCAACTTTAAGAAAAAGAAGCATTTGGGGATTCATTTCCACGTTTTTTGTTAAGGCCGCAGCAATCGCACCAATCACAATACAGCCCACAACATTTATACAAAAAGTCTTTATCGGGAACAGGCAAAGCTCATCAACAGGAATCTTACTAATCAAATATCTGCATACAGCTCCCAAAAAACCGCCTGCTCCAACGGCAATTATATTTAACATTTTACACCTCGTCAAATTCATACGTATCGACTAAAATCTAATCTCACTAACTTTTTGCCATTTGGCAATAATCTCTTCCCTGTTTGTTTGACTTGATATCCAATCTCGCTCATGCTACATATCAACGTCTTTTCTTCAATCTGGTGATGAACTTCTGACAAACCATCAAAGGCATGTATATATGGTGAATCTGACACAAACGAATCTCCCGTATTGATTTGTATAATGCAAGAGACGTATATTGGCTTTACAAGTCCAACAACCTTCTGAAAGCACTCATATCCTATATATTCAACCAACAAATTAGCAACAACCAGGTCCGAACATGGCAGTTGCAGATCGCAGTTCAATAAATCAGTGCAAATTGTTACTAACACATCTCCAAGATTATTGAAGCGATTTTTACACTCCATCAAATAATCCTGATTGATATCTATGCCATACACCTTCTTAATCTTGCTCGTATCGATATGCTCTAATCCATTTCCACCTGCTATTCCAAGAATCATTATGCTATCAACAGCATACGCCCGAAACTGTTCCTGCATCATTTCATTCAAATTTTGCAATTGGCAAACACTTTCTAAACGCATATGGTTTTCATAATCGCTTAAGTCTATGTTTTTCCACGGATTGGTCATCTAATGCCTCCTGCCATCCATCTTTCATCTATAAAAAGGACATCTATTCCCTATACACTGATTATTCTGTTCCGAATGAGCGCAAATGAAATCATCAATAACCATACCGATTCCCAGATGTTCTTCTGTAAATCTTACAGCTTCGGAAATGGATAAATAAGAATCTCTTTTACAACAACGCGGTCCTCCTATGTTGCCTATACTTCCCAAGGCCTGCGATGTCATCATGTTGGAAAGCCCCCATTCTTTATCAGCTAAAGGTGTCGCTTTTAAGGCAATCGACATATACATGCCTGCACTAACGCCAGCTCCACAAGCGCCCCAGAATCCACACACGCCCCCGGGAACCTGTTTGCCCCTCTGCTGCATTTCCTTCAATGCCTCCAGCAGCTCTATATCTCCACCTGAATTCTTATATGCGGTAAGAAGTGCTGAACCTACCATAACATGATGCTCTGGACCATGCATATGACATGATGGCAAATCCATCATTGATTTTATAATCTCAATAGGATTTTTGGACTTGCTGTGAATGCATATGGAAATAATCTCATCCATTCCGCTTGTATGACACTCATCACAAACAAAATGTCCATTTATACATCTGCTTTTGCTTTTTTGCTTCTTATGGCATATTTCGCATTCCATTTCTTCGCCAATATCAAGATATTCCAATGGTGCTTTGCAAATCAGGCATTCCTCATTCATCTTAGCCATGTATAATCCACCTCGTTAATTTCAAATGCATATCTATTATATCATTATTTTTTGGAGCAGGGTCACAACTTCACAATGGTCGCAATGTGGAAACATGTCCACAGGCACTGCTTTTTTAAGCTGGTACCCTTTCTTTGTAATGTATTTTAAATCTCGCGCCAGTGTATCTGGTCCACAAGAAATATAAACGATTTTCTCAGGCCCTAATTTTACAGCCGCATCCAAAAAGGTTTCTGTGCTGCCGCTGCGTGGCGGATCCATAAACACAACATCTGCCGTTTCCTTGCGGTTTGCCATAGCCACCATAAATTCTGTGGCATCTCCCTGGACAAAGCGAATATTTTTCATATCATTTCGCTTTGCGTTTCCGATGGCATCACGCACGGCGTCTTTGTTCAGTTCCACACCGATGACTTCTTTGGCCTGCTTTGCCGCTACCATACCGATAGTTCCAATGCCGCAATACGCATCAATAACCTTCTCGGTACCTTTTAAGCCGGCAAACTCCATAGCTTTATTGTAAAGTTTCTCTGTCTGCACCGGGTTCACTTGGTAGAAAGATTTTGGAGAAATGCGGAATGTGCATCCACACAGTTCGTCCTCAATAAATCCTTTTCCATAAATGACTGATTCTTTTTCGCCAAGAACCATGCTTGTCTTCTTATCATTTACATTGATGACAACAGTACTGATCTCTGGGTGAAGTTTTCTCAGTGCTTTTACAAAATTATTTTTTGATGGAAGTATTGGAGACCCAAGCACAAGAACAACCATAATCTGTCCTGAAACAAACCCACGGCGCACCAACACATGTCTGAACAGCCCATATCCTGTATCTTCGTCATAAGTCTTGATCTTAAAGGATTTTAAAAGGCCGCGGATATCATTGATGATGGCATCCGCCTTCTCATCTTCAATCATACAGCTTGTAACAGGAACGACTTTGTGGGTTCCCTCCTGATATACACCAGAAATGATTGTGCCGTCTTTTTGGCGGTCAAAAACCGCGTGTACTTTATTTCTATAATGGAATGGATTCTCCATACCGATGATGGCTCCCGTTTTTCCAAATGGTTCTAACAGTTTTCGCACAGAAGTTTCCTTCATCTTTAACTGTTCTGGATAAGTCATATGTAAAAACTGACAGCCTCCACATTTTTTATCCACAGGACAAAGCGATTTCTTCTTGTCGGACTTAGCGCTTTTTTCAACCGTCTTCTTCTCAACTACTCTTTTTTTATCAACTTTGTTCTTTTTATCAACAACACTTTTCTTATCAAATGTGCTCTTTTTATCAACAACACTTTTCTTTTTATCCATACTTGTTCTCATTTCTATTACATAATGTCGCCGCCCAAAGACTTATACATCAGGTCGTGCAAATCCACTCCAAGGGCGATTCCCATTGCAAGCTTTACACACATTGCAATCGGTGCTCCCTTTGGCAATATCTGCATTCCCAGGCTCTTTAACGGCTTGGTGCTTTCATAAACCGCTTCTTTGATCGCTCCCGTCAAAAACACAGGAATCTGTTTCTGTGATGCTTCTTCCATAAATGCTTTCCACTGCATACTGTCTGTGCAGATTGTTCCTGAATGATAGGTGCTAAAAAGCACTGCTTTTACAGAAGTATCCAAAACAGGATAGCTCATTCCCGGATGAGGATTCAGCCAAAGCACGCCGCTTTCGTGTTCGGACCAGCCGGTTTTTACCGCCTCTGTCTGATCCTCATGCTCTGTAAAGATTTCATTTGGCACAATCTTTCCATCCAGAAGGCTGGCATAATACTGATCTCCCACACTGAACACACCGTCTTCATATACCGGATGAGCCATCAGTCTGGTTCCCCGGTGAAACTTTGTAATCTCCCCTGTATTGCAGTAGGATACAAAGACACCTCGTCCTGCTTTTTGAGAAATGAATTCTACAGCCCCAACAAAATTAGTCAGGCCGTTAGCTCTTTCATCATCTAATATGTAATTGCTAGAAACCAGTACAATCGGAACCGTATCATTTCCAAAAGCATATCCCAGGGCTGCTGCCGTATACTGAAGGGTATCAGTGCCATGGGTAACAATGATTCCTTCATAATCTTCTTTCACATATTCTTCCAGACAAGCCACCAGCTGTTCCACGTGCCAGCCATTCAAGTTCTCGCTTAACGTTGTATACGGTGCCACTGTATCAAATTCTATCGTTTCCGCCACATAGTTTAAGGGACGAACCTGTCCCTTCTCACAGACTCCTTTGTACAGTTCCAACAGTCTGTATCCATTCTTCTGAGTTGGTGCAAAAAAACCTTCGCTGTTTACAGAACTTCCTATGGTTCCTCCTGTAAAAACGACCAAAATCTTCATAATTCCTCCAAAAGCTTCAAAAGCAAAATAAAACTGACCTCAAAAAGTTAGTTTTTATCGCTAACTATCTGAGATCAGTTTATCACATTTTTCGTGTATTAGATATCATGTTTTCCAGACTTTTGTCTGTTTGGATCCAGTGGAATATTTTTTTCCACGATTTCTCTTGCTCTTTCTAAAGCAGCATCAATGTTTGGAAGATAGTTTTCTCTTCCGATGTCATCAACCAGACCGTCTTTCTCCATCATTCTAAATGGCTGTTCATTAGCATGAGAGATCAGCATATGTACGCCTTCCTTCTCACATACTTCGAAGATTGTACGGAGTGGACGAATCGCAGAAACGTCCAAAGAAGGCACGTTTCTCATTCTCAGGATCATTACCTTCATGCCTGCTCTGATTGGGAAATCAATCTTATCTGCTGTAGCAAAGAACATTGGCCCTTCGATTTCATAAACCGCTGTTTTGGCAGGAATATTTTTCAAACGTCCGCCGTCTTCTGTAGCTGCTTCATCGTACTGTGTCCATGTACGGATGTGGGTTACGTCTGCCATTCGTTTCATGAACAGTACTACTGCTAAGATCATACCAACTTCGATGGCAACTACAAGGTCAAATACAACTGTCAGCGCAAATGTTACTAACAACACTGCAATATCCATCTTTGGAGCATCTCTGACAATACGACGAACCTTCTTCCAGCCGCACATATTGTAAGCAACCTGGAACAGAATCGCTGCGATAATTGGCATTGGAATCCATTCTGCAAACGGCATCAGGAACATTAAAATTACAAACAAGATACCTGCATGGATCATGCCTGCGATAGGTGTGCGGCCTCCGTTGTTAACATTGGCTGCTGTACGAGCAATGGCGCCTGTTGCAGGAATACCGCCAAAAAGTCCAGAGAAAATATTTCCCACACCCTGTGCGATAAGCTCTGTATTGGAGTTGTGGCGCTCTTTTGCATCCACCATACCATCAGAAACAACGCAGGAGAGCAAGGATTCGATAGCTGCTAAGATTGCAATTGTAAATGCGCTTGGAAGCAACTTGCTGATCATATTAAAGTCAACATTTGGAATAGAAAGTTCTGGCATTCCCTTTGGAATCACATAGAGATCGCCGATTGTGTTAACATCTAATCCACCAACTTTTACAATTATAATACCTACGATTACTGCGATCAGAGAACTTGGAATCTTCTTGTTGATCTTTGGCCAGCCAAACAGAATTACAAGTCCGATCACACCAACAATCAGCGCCTGTGGGTTCAATGTAGTGATAGAATGACCCACCGCTTCTAATTTCTCCATTGTTTCGATGGCAACTGTGCCATCTGCATAGGTAAGTCCTAAGAAGTCTTTAATCTGACCGATTACAATGGTCACCGCGATACCAGCGGTAAAACCTGTGGTGATTGTATATGGAATGAATTTGATCAAAGCTCCCAGACGGCAAATACCCATAATCACAAGCATGATACCTGCCATGATAGTAGCAACAATCAAGCCTGACATACCAAACTCTACAACAATCCCTGCTACGATGGTCGCAAAAGCCGCAGTCGGTCCGGAAATATTAACCTTACTTCCTCCCAGGAAAGAGATCACAAAACCGGCAATAATAGCTGTAAAAATACCTCTTTCAGGACCAACACCAGATGCAATAGCCAGCGCAATTGACAATGGCAATGCAATGATCGCAACAATGATACCGGCAATCAGGTCATTTACAAACTGTTTCTTATTATATGTCTTAACACATTCAAACAGTTTTGGACTAAACACTTTCATTATTTTCCCTCTTTTCTCATTTAACCAAAAGAAAGAGCTGTGAAGCTCTTTACTAAATCTTATCTGACATGACGATTATACTCTCTTTCTCAATGTGCGCAAGAGGGATTTTGCAAAAAAGTTTATAAAATTTTAATTTTTCTACATTGAACAAAAAAAGCCTCGCGTATACTCGGTATACACGAGGCAAATTTATAACATAGTTAATCGCGAACTCTGATGTGCGCTTCACGAAGCTGCTTTTCAGTTACTTCGTTAGGTGCTCCACACATGAGATCCTGAGCACTGCTGTTCATTGGGAACGCAATAACTTCACGGATATTCTCTTCGTTGCGAAGGAGCATCAGCATACGGTCAACACCTGGCGCCATACCAGCGTGTGGTGGTGCACCGAACTGGAATGCATTGTAGAGAGCTCCAAACTTCTCTTTCAATACGTCTTCGGAATAACCAGCAATCTCAAAGGCTTTCTTCATGATCTCGATGTCGTGGTTACGCACCGCGCCGGAAGAAAGTTCTACGCCGTTACATACGATGTCATACTGGTAAGCCAAAAGTTCTAAAGGATCTTTTGTTGTTAACGCTTCCAGACCGCCCTGTGGCATAGAGAATGGATTGTGAGTAAATCCAATCTGTTTAGTCTCTTCATCTAATTCATACATTGGGAAATCATTTACATAGCAGAAACGATATGCATTTTCTTCCAATAATCCCAATGCTTCACCCAGATGTGTACGAAGCTGACCTGCACATTTGCTTGCCAATGCTTCTTTGTCTGCGATAAAGAAGATGGTATCGTCTGGAACTAATCCAGCCGCTTCGATGAATTCTGCTTTCTGCTCATCTGGCATGAATTTGTCGATAGGACCTTTAAAGCTCATATCTTCAGAAACTTTCAGATATCCAAGGCCTAACATACCGATGGACATTGCAAACTTCAGCAGTTTTTCATGGAAACCTTTGGACAGATCCGCATGCACTTTCAGCGCACGGACTGTTTTGCCATGGAATGGCTTAAATGTACATTTCTGGAATATATCTGTCACATCCATGATACGCAGTGGATTGCGAAGATCTGGTTTGTCTGAACCGAACTCTAACATGGCCTGTTTGTAGCTGTAGATTGGGAATGGCGCAGGAGTGATAACACTTCCTTCTGGAGCGTATTTCTCAAACACTGCAGAGAGCACTTCTTCACCAACTCTAAATACATCTTCCTGTGTAGCAAATGCCATCTCAAAGTCTAACTGGTAAAATTCACCAGGAGAACGGTCTGCACGAGCGTCCTCGTCTCTGAAACATGGTGCAATCTGATAATATTTGTCAAATCCTGAAGCCATCAGCAGCTGTTTGTACTGCTGAGGAGCCTGTGGAAGAGCATAAAATTTTCCTTTGTGAACACGGGATGGAACGATATAGTCTCTGGCGCCTTCTGGAGAAGAAGCACAAAGAATCGGTGTCTGAATCTCCACAAATCCCATGCTGTCCATTTTTTCACGGATAAAACGGATCACTTTTGAACGGAATAAAATATTATCTTTTACCTTCTGATTTCTCAGGTCAAGATAACGATATTTTAAACGAACATCTTCACGAATCTCTTTGGATGTTGTGATTTCAAAAGGAAGATCTCTGTAAACTTTGCCCAATACTTCCACTTTTTCTGCAACAAGTTCTACTGTTCCTGTAGCAATCTTTGGATTATATGTCTCTTCATCTCGTTCGCGGATAGTTCCTTCTACGGAAATACAGCTTTCCTTACGGATGCCTGTAAAAAGTTCTGTATTCTGGAACACTACCTGAACAACCCCATACATGTCTCTCATATCGATAAAGGAAACACCGCCGTGGTCACGGATATTCTCAACCCATCCAGCGATCTTTACCGTAGTACCGATATCAGACTCACTAATTTCTCCCATTGTCTTGGTACGATATTCAAGCATTTCGTAAAACCTCCACTTTCTAATGGTTCAATCAGTTTTAAAAAACTTAGCGCTAATTATAGCACCACTTTTTAGTATTGTAAACTGTTAAAGTTCTCTTTAGAACATAATATTGTTTGGTGTTCTTGGGTATGCAATAACGTCACGGATATTTTCTACACCTGTGATGTAGCGAAGCATACGTTCTAAGCCCATACCAAATCCTGCATGTGTGCAGCTGCCGTAACGGCGAAGATCACAGTACCAGTCATAATCTTCCTGATTCAGACCACATTCTGCAATTCTCTGTTTCAGAACATCCAGACGGTCTTCTCTCTGGCTCGCGCCAACGATCTCACCTAATTTAGGGAACAGTAAGTCTGTTGCTGCAACAGTTTCTCCATCATCGTTCAGATACATATAGAACGCTTTCTGTTCCTTTGGATAGTCTGTTACGAATACAGGTTTTTTATAATATTCCTGAGCAAGGTAACGTTCATGTTCTGTCTGGATTGGTGTTTCGAAAGATGCTGGAATAGAGAAGTTGTTTCCAGAATCGATCAGAATCTGTACCGCATCATGATATTTTACTCTTGCGAAATCACAATTGATATTTGTTTCTAATTTTTCAATCAAGCCTGGTTCGATAAAGCGTTCAAAGAATTCTAATTCTTCTCTTGCTTCTCTTAAACAGTAACTGATGATATATTTGCACATTGCTTCGATTGTATCCATCAAACCGTTCAGATCGCAGAATGCCATCTCTGGTTCAACCTGCCAGAATTCTGCAGCATGACGTGGTGTGTTGGAATCTTCTGCTCTAAAGCTTGGTCCAAAAGCATATACTTTTCTTAAAGCCTGTGCAAATGGTTCTAAGTGCAGCTGACCTGTTACTGTCAGGTATGTTTCTTTTCCAAAGAATTCTTCTGTTTTTAACTTAAATACTTCACCAGCACCTTCTCCGTCACAAGATGTCATAAATGGAGTGTGAATCTGTGTGAAACCTTCTTTGAACAAGAATTCGTTGATGGCGTGTGTTACCACATGACGCATTCTAAACACTGCGGAGAACAGATTTGTTCTAGGACGCAGATGTGGAATTGTACGAAGGTACTCGTTGCTGTGACGTTTTTTCTGTAATGGGTAATCTGCTTCTGCATCGCCCATAACTTTGATGTCTTCTGCAATTACTTCAAATGGCTGCTTTGCTTCTGGTGTAAGCTTTAATGTTCCTGTAACAAGAAGACACGCACCAACGCTGAATGTAATTCCTGATAAATAGTTGGAATCTGCAACAATCTGAATATTCTTCATGCATGTACCGTCACCGATCTCAACAAAACCTACTTCTTTTCCGATACGTTTGGTTCTAGCCCAACCGCTTACAACTACAGTCTGATCTCCCATTTCCTGATAAGACTGGAAAAACTCTTTTACTGATAATAATTTCATTCTGAAACCTCCCATACTCGACAAACTTGTCGAGAATCTACAATATGCTAGATTATACCCTTTTCCCAATCATTCGCAAAGTGATTTTTGAAAAAAATTTTATAGAATCTTTAGGTTTTTTCGCTTTCTCTTAACAAACACTTTGAATATCTAAATATTAGCTTAAAAATTCTCTGGCGGGTTGACTTTTTTTAGTCAAATGATAATATATTTTTAGCATTTAATGACAAAATAGTCTTGATGACATTATTATAAGGATATTTCTATGAAATTCGACAAAAAAACCTTTCGACAACTATTCATATTAGCAGCATTTGTGGTGGTTCTTGCTGTTGCTTTGACACACTTAAGTGCCATTGGCTCAGGCATCAAATCTTTAGGAAATATTTTCCTTCCATTCTTTCTAGGTGTTGCCATCGCACTCTTTTTCAATGTGCCAATGCGTTTTTTTGAAAAAAAAGTGTTCAAAGGTATTACAGGCGAACCTGGCACAAAGAAAGGTAAAAGAGCACGCATCCTTAGACGCACAATCTCTTACCTTATCACTCTTGCCATTTTTATCGCGATTATAACACTGATCATTCGTGTGGTTGCTCCGGAAATTGCTGATACGGTTTCAATGCTCAGCACACAGATTCCACTTGCTATGGAAGAGATTGGTAAACTAAGTGCTCAGATTAATGCTGACGCACCATATTTAGAGGGTTGGCTTGCCAGCGCAGGATTTGACTGGAACTCTCTCAGCGAGAAACTTATGGGACTTGTTGGCGATCTTCCAACGAAAATTATTACTTACGGAACAAGCTTTGTTTCCTCTGTTGCCAGCTTTATCTTTAATGCCATCATCGCATTTGCATTTTCAATCTATATGCTGATGCAGAAAGAGACATTAAAGAAACAGTTTGGAATGGCTGCAAGAGCCATCTTCCCTGAGGAAATTGCCAGAGAAGGTATCCGCATTGTACGTCTTTCCTATAAGACATTTGCCAACTTCCTTACCGGTCAGTGTTTGGAAGCCTGCATTCTGGGTGTGATCTGCTTTGCAGGTATGAACATCCTTCAGCTGCCACTGACAGTTATGGCCAGCGTTATTGTAGGTGTATGCTCCTTGATTCCAATCTTCGGCGCTTTCATCGGTTGCGCTATCGGTATGGCTCTGATCGCTATTGTAAATCCGATCCAGGCTTTAATCTTCTTGGCATTGATCATTGTTATTCAGCAGTTGGAAGGAAACCTGATTTATCCTCACGTTGTTGGTGCTGCTATCGGACTTCCATCCCTTTGGGTGCTGCTTGCAGTAACAGTTGGTGCAAAGATGTTCGGTATCGTTGGTATGATCATCTTCATTCCACTTTGTTCTGTACTATACACACTCTTTAGAGAGTTTGTTTACAAAAGATTAAAGGATAAGAAATCTGCCATAGAAGTAGTTCGAGAAAAGACAAAAAAAGATTAAATAAAAATACGTCCTGTTTACAATGTTCTAAGTTAAAGAACACTACAAACAGGACGTTTCTTTTTTATTTCAAAAATCTTGTTTTCTTACAATGCCTCTAAAATATCATGGTGATGCTGTGTGTGGAACTGACATGGTTCCTCGCCTGTATGCTGGCATACATGCATTGGTTTTTTGTCCTGGCCAGGACATTTCCCCTGCACTTTTCCCGCAAGATAAGTATTGATGATCTGCATTTTATCAGGCATCACCTTATCTGGTCCTTTTTGGCTTGCCACAAGAGCTTCCGCCACATTGGCAAAGACGAGCATTTTCTCCAATTCTCGACTTCCATATCCAGAAAGTCCATTCTCTGACACATACTCCAGAACGTATTTACAAAAAGCTTCATGGGATTCTTTTGTGTAATCTACCGGTTCTCTCAAATACGCATCTGCACGGGCCACTTCCTTTCCAAGCCATGCCATACTGCCATCCTTACCCATGGCTACAGTAAGCAGTTTGATATTAGGATAAACTGTCAAAATCTTCTGCGCCGCTTTTTCCACATCTGCCTCTCCCACTATGTCTGCAAGCATTCCTGCTGTGAAATTTGCAATGTCACATCGCATAAGTTTCTCCGCAATATCCGTACCCGTATGTTCATATACTTCATATGGTTTCATATTCTCAACCTCTTTCCAAAGCATAATATTTCGTTAATATATTTTTTATTGAACAGCATGCAAGGTGGCTTCCCATGGCAATTCTTCCGGCCAGCCAGAAGTGTCGAAGCTGTCTCTGATTCCTTCACAGTAATAAGCCAGTTTTTCTGTCAATCCACTCTTTTCTTCAAAGATCCATGTTTCTCCCGCCATCGCGTATTCCATTGTCCGGGCACGGTCTTCTGTTCCGTTCGAACACGCATAATCATCCACGAAATATGCTGCGTATGCAGGATCTAATGTTCCGTAATAAGACCAATTGTATTCAAATCCTTCCGGATTCAGTTCTTCCCATCCAATATCAGAATATACTGCGTCCATTCTATACAGGGCATCATATTCCAAGCGGATGTCGATCATATGCGACACCTCATGATATATCGTCTGAGCTAAAAGCAGATTGATATCATCTTCCAAAAAGGCAGCGCGCGCATCCAGCGCCATTACTAATTTTCCCGGATAGGAATAATTCACAAAACCGCCGGAAATAAAACTTATCTCATCCTCGCTTGTATCTTTCTCCAGCAATCCAAGAATCTGAATTTCTATCCGTCGATAGGTATTGTGTTTTAACTGGTCAATGAATCCTTTCGGATACTGTTCCAGCGCATATTCCAGCGTGTTCAGCGCCTGGGTAATCTCTGCTTCATCAAGAAGCAATGTTGCTGTGTGATCGGTAAACTGCTCATCGCACTGATCTGCAATGAGAATATCTATGCCGTACTTTTCAGACAAGGCTCTTGCCCGGTCAAACAATGCCTGGCTTACCGCACTTCCCACAGGTGGCTTTGTAACTTCTGCCACATCTTCTATAAACAGAGTATCTTCATAGTCATTTTCTGAAATATCCCAAAAGAAAAGATGGTCATATCCATTTTCATCTGTCTGGGCAAACACATATCCCTGATATTCTTCGTACCAGATTGGGTCCGTATACAAGTAAGTGTCAAGACCTGCTGTATTGCAGTGAGAAAGCAGTTTTCCTTGCGAATCATACACACAATGTATCGTTTCCCCATCTTCCACCATCTCACTTATCATTATATGGCCCGACATGCTGTTAAGGTTAGTCTCAGCAGACAAGTTTGCAAAAAAACGCCCCTGCTCTTCCCCCTTGGATATAACATACATGGCTTCCTCTGTATCCACTTTTCCAAGCATAGTCTCATTTCCAACCTGGAGCCAGTTGTATGCGTATTCAGATTCCACCGTCTGTATCTGACCACTTGACAGATCTAATATTCCACTTTCTCGCAAAAGCGTGTTCATATCCGTATATACGAAGGATGCTACTTCTCTATTTGCTTTATTCATATAGAGATTTGCCACCTGATCCAATATTACTGTTGTCTCACCGGTTGCAAGATCTATTGCCTGCAATCCCTGATCATAGGTAAACAGATATGCGGTATCTCCCTTATTATTCAGGCAAAATCTCCCACCCTGAATATCATAAGTTCCAACCAGTTCCAGTTCACTATCCAGCAGATAACATTTGCTGTCACCCTGGTCATTGACTGCCACATGTCTATCCAAAATCTGCACTTCACCGTAGGTCAGATCCCCCAGTTGCTGTTCATAGAGCACTTCTCCAGTCTCTATGCTTACCAGACTGACAAAACATGTGGTCTTGCGAATCTCTTGATCGTATATGTAGTACGTGAGCAAAAGGTCATTACCGAACCTACAGACTTGAGTCTGCTCCGCGCCTGTCAAAATATCCAACGGCACCTGATACAGATTGGTGCTGTTTTCCCAAAGAACCCGATTGGCAAGAATCGTATCCTCCATATCCGGCAATGGTTCAAGAACCACTTCTGGAGGAGAAGATTCAGAGACAGTCTCTGACCCTGCACTGACAGGAATATCTGTTTCCTCAGACTGCTGACAGCCAAACAACATTCCACAGCAAATAATACTTATTAAAAAAATCGCCAGTCTATGCTTCATACCGCTTACCCCCAGCATCTGCCAAAAGCTTTTATACTTCTTTTCCCGCCAAAATCTCTTTATAATCCTGATAATTTTTCTCCAACAATGTTGGTGTATCTAACCCGTATGGACACAGGTCTTTGCATTTTCCACAGTGGAGACAATCTTCAATCTTTTTCATCATAGCCTGCATTGGCTCTGTCAGCTGTCCCTTTGATGGCGCACGACGAATCATCAGTGACATTCTTGCCGCATTGTTAATCTCAATGTCCACAGGACATGGCATACAATACCCACATCCGCGGCAGAATTCGCCCTGTAATTCTTCCAGATCTTTACCAATCACTGCCTGCAGTGTTTCATCCATGACAGGTTCATTCTCCTGATAGGACAGGAACTGATCCAGCTCCCATTCTCTCTGCACGCCCCAGATTGGAAGGACATGATCATAAGGAAGCATAAAGGCATAAGCTGCAGCAGTGTTTGTGATCAGACCACCTGCCAATCCTTTCATCGCCAGGAATCCCATTCCAGCTTCCTTTGCCGCTTTTACAAGGGCAACTTCTCTCTCTGTAGAAAGGTAGCTGAATGGATATTGAAGGATCTCATACAATCCGCTTTCCACCGCTTCTTCTGCCACAGAAATTCTGTGATTTGTAATACCGATATGTCTTACTTTTCCCTGGGCTTTCGCCTCTAACATAGCCTCATAAAGTCCACTTCCATCTCCCGGTTTCGGACAAAAAGCAGGATTGTGGAACTGATAGATATCCAGATAATCTGTCTTAAGATTACCAAGCGTTGTGTTCAGCTGCTCCCAAAAAGCTTCCACCGTTGTGGCCATCGTTTTGGAGGCAATGTAGATACTCTCTCGACAGTCAGCAAATGTCAATCCCAGTTTCTTTTCACTGTCTGTATAAAATCTTGCTGTATCATAAAAATTAATCCCGTGATCGTATGCTTTGCGAAGCAGTTTCACCGCATCTACTTCGGAGATACGCTGAATTGGAAGCGCTCCAAACCCATTTTTATTTACAGTAATCCCTGTTGTTCCTAATGTTATTGTTCTCATATGTAAATACCTATTATTGTCTTTGTTATTAATACTCTTCTATCGTTTTCATTCTCTCAAGGAATTGTTCTCGAACCCATTCTTTTGAATACAGTTTCCACTGGTCTTCAGAAAGAATCTTGATGGTTCCTCCTGCCATTCCTTTATGCCCGCCACCATTTCCAACACCATCTAATGCGCCTCGTGTCAGATAACCTGCGTGAATCTCAGGATTTTCAGACCGGACGGAAAATTTAATCTCATCTTTTCGATAACACTGTACCACTGCAATCGTAATTTCCTCAACGGAAAGGATAAAATCTGATAAAATCGCAACCAGTGCATCCGGACAGGCAAACGGCACTGTAGCAAAGGCAATGTTTCCATGGACTTCTATACTGTCTATAGCCGAACCGAATGCTCGCAGGTCCTTTAATTCCAGATGGTTTCTCTCCAACTGCCCCAGTTCTTCCTGATCAGAAAGGGGATAAAGATAAGCAAACATATCGATATCCAGCGGAGTCACCCCTCGGGTCAGATGCTGTGTATCCATTCGGATTCCATAAGAAAGAGCTGTTGCAACATCCACATCCGGCACAATTCCAAGTTCCTGATAATAACTTGCAATAAGTGAGGCACAGGCTCCGGCAATACGAATATCCTCATATTGATACTCTACAGGCACAAATGTTGGGTGATGATCAATACATGCCACTTCTTTACCGATAAGATCCTTGATATTCCCACCATTTTTCTGGCTGTCCACACAAATAATTACATCTTTGTCCGTCATAAGATCTTTTAATTGGTCATCAGAATAGATGGTGATATTGAATAACTTCAGCATTTTCATTGTGTTTAACAAGTCGATGCGGCCTTCATAACACAATGTACTTTCCACGCCAAAATGTCCCAACAATCTCTGCAGGCCAAATGCAGAACTGATGGCATCCGGATCTGGGAAATTATGGGTCTGTATATACACATTCTTGCCATTACATATCTTTACTAATTTCTGTATATCTTTCACGTTATCTCTCCTAGCGTTTTGATAACAACACTACTGCTTCGACTGTTTTTTCGTTGAGCAATCGAATCTGTGCCTTACATAATATAACCTTATAACTATTGGCGCAATTTTGCTTGTTTTTCAATATCTTTAATTGTCAAAAGATACTCTTCTTCTACTGGCGATAGATTTTCTATCTGATATTTCTGATATTCTTCATTCGCTTTAGCCAGTGCCTGTGCATGACTAACACTACCATACCCCTCCAGTAATTTCTCACCGGTTGCTTTAAGAACATTATCCAGATGTTCCACATAATCACTCATATACATAGGATTGTGACGCATCGCTTGTATCTCTGCAAAATCGAAATATCCAGAAACAATATTATTCAATACTTTTAGTTCTTTCTCATCTAAATAATTTTTTGCAATACTGATATCTTTCTTTGTTGGGAAATCTCCCGAAAATGTTCTTAATCCCATAAATGGTTGTTCAGCATCAGCACGTTTATAGATTACTTCCGCTGCAGTATGACCATGTGCCGCATAATGTAATTTGTTTTGAACCACCTTAAAAAAAGCAATTGATTCTGAACTTTTCGGATTATAATCTACACTCGTTGCATATAAATCTAACACCTGACGATACATAACTTTTTCAGAAGAACGGATGTCTCTAATGCGATCGAGCAACTCTTTCCAATAATTACCACCACCAAGTTGTTTTAACCGTTCATCATCCATTGTGAAACCTTTTATCATATACTCTTTCAGACGTTCCGTTGCCCAACGTCTGAAATTTGTCGCGATTATAGACTTTATTCTATATCCAAGGGAAATAATCATATCCAAATTATAATATGGTAATTCTCTTGCAACCTCGCGATTGCCTTCTTTTCGAACTTGTCGGATTTTCCGACAGGTTGACTCCTCCTCCAATTCTCCTTCTTCATAAATATGCTTAATATGTTCTACAACATTAGTTCGCGAAGTTTGAAAAAGCTCTGCCATTTGTTGTTGTGATAACCATACGGTTTCATCCATAAAAGCGACATCAATCTTAGTTATTCCATTTTCCGATTGATAAATCAAAATCTCACTATTATTATAATCTTTCATTTGCACCCTCTATCTTCTCCGAATTATTATCTTCCATACCTTGTACTGATACTTTTCGAAGCAATTCCTCATACTTAAGCTGGTATGCAATCAACCTTGGAACATATTCCGGAGGCGTTCTTCTACCCGCTTCCCAATCTTCTAAGGTTCTCACAGGAATTCCTACATGCGAGGAAAACTCCTTACGACTTAATCCTATACTCTCTCTTAACTCTTTAATTATATTAATATTTCCCATCGAAAAACCTCGCAATGCGTTTTTACAATCATAACACAAATTGTTACATAACGCAATGCGAGGTTTTGTTTCTTTTTTCTTATATGACAATTATATTACTGTTTTTCATAATATTATGGTCTTCATTTATATCTACCTTGGCTTCTGTAGAGAACATTCCGACTCGTTATAACTCCATTTTTGCAGCATATTCTTCTAATAGGCGATTAATTTCTTCTTCATTTTCATAAAAAATATCATCACATTGTTCCAAAATCTCTTCGGCTTTTTCATCTTCCTCTTTTTCTTCTAAAACCAAATACGCCTCATATGCCTTTTGTAAGTTGCTTATTAATTTTTTCGGCAAAATATTCACTAATTCAGACATTTCTTTTTGTAAGTCACTTGTATTTTCGACATTCGTAAAATATTGATCGTGACCACCATTATTTATTTCACCTTGATAAGTCATCAATTCAGCATACGGAGAAATCGCTTCTCCTTCCGCCCATAAGTCCCACATTTGATTCCACTTCTGTTGTTCTTCAGTTAATTCTACTTTTTTCTTCTTAAAGACATCAAATAATCCCATAAAATCAACTCCTCTATTAAATACACATTTACTTTCTCGACAGCAGACAGACTGTCTCCACATGGGGCGTAGCAATGAAATTGCTAACATACGTTGACGGGAACATATCTACCTCGGCCGTTGTAGGGAACTTGTCCATCTTACCATTTATTTCTGTCTATCATCCAAAATATCTTTTATATTATTCAATTCTGCCCACCTTGCCAAAAGAAGCTTTGCATATTTTTCTTCAGACAATCCGTAGCTCCCGAGTGCAAAACCATCGTTCATTTCCACAAGGAGTGTTCTTCCATCGTCTGTAACACCAAAATCTAATGAACACCCAGCTGGTATCTCCTTATAACTCTCAACAGCCTCTTTTATTACAAGCATATTATATTCTGCCTCTTTGTTTCCATTGTAAAATTGAATACCTAATATTTTCCCATATCTAACAAAGCATCTCCACTCGGAAACAAAATTAACTACTTCACTACACATGATTTCAGCTTCTGAATCAAGTCTCTCATATTCATTCGCATCTTTCCAAGAATGAACTACAACTCCTTTAGCAGATTTTTCTTCTAATGGTTTAATAAAAATTGGAAGTTTCTCTTTCTTTAAATCTTTTAATTTGGTTGACCAGATTTTTCGTCCACGATACTTGGCAAGTATTTCTGGATAGTTATAATTATCTGGCATGATGCTATTTTGTCTCAGCACATGTTCCATTATAAGCATACCACCAACCACTACGTCCTCTGGGGTTCTTTTGTCCAACTCTTCATTCGTCGAAAATAATACGCATTCTATTCCCAGCCTTTTAAATCCTATATAAGCCGTCTCACATTCCTCGTTCCAAGGTTTCCCCTCAAAAGAATGAATAAATGCTCTCATTATATTTGCTCTCCTTACTTTCTTGACAGCAGACAGACAGTCTCCGCAGTAGCCCGCAGCCAATCAGTCATCGCCTTCAGCTCGACTTCTTGGGCGTGCCTTGCATGGACCTCCGTAATCTACTCTCACTTCGCTTAGGCTCGTGACAGCAGAACTACGGTCTCAACATGTACAGTCATTGGAAATTGATCCACTGGTCTCACTTTTTGAAGCTCGTATCCATTTTCACACAAATATTTCAGATCTCTCGCAAGCGTCGCACTATCGCAGCTCACATAGACGATTCTCTCCGGCTTCATATCTACCATAGTTTGAAGCAACGTCTCGTCGCACCCTTTTCTTGGTGGATCTACAACAATGACATCCGCATACACTTGATGTTTATCATATTGCTCTGGCAACACTTCCTCTGCCTTCCCAACAA
>JAZQSD010000087.1:0-5195 GCA_045629925.1 Eubacterium sp. | reverse complement strand
GAACTAGAAGAAAAAGGTGTTGAATTGTCTTTTTTACAGGCTGATAAGTATGGTGTTATCAATTGTGAACATATTGAGCCTTTAATAAAAACAAATACAAGGGCCATTATCTGTACACATGGTTCCAATCTTACTGGAAATCTGGTAAATATCAAAAAAATTGGTGAGATAGCAAAACAGAACAATCTGTTATTTATCGTAGATGCATCGCAGACCGCCGGACTGTTTCCTATTGACGTGCAAGATATGAATATCGATATTCTGTGCTTTACCGGTCACAAGAGTTTATATGGACCGCAGGGAACGGGTGGAATGTATGTAAGAAATGGTGTTGAGAGTACGCCTCTTTTATCAGGAGGCACAGGAGTTCAGACCTATAATAAGAAACAGCCAGACCAGATGCCTGCAAAGCTAGAGGCAGGAACTTTAAACGGTCATGGGATTGCTGGTTTGCTTGCAGCAGTAAGATACATAAAAAAAACAGGGATAGATATCATCCGTGCAAATGCTTTGGAATTAATGTGGGAATTTTATGCTCAGGTAAAAGAGTTACCTGGAGTAACCATATATGGAGATTTTTCAAGCACAGATCGATGTCCTATCGTTTCACTTAATATTTTGGATTATGATTCTTCTAAAATCAGTGATATCTTATCTGAAGAATATGGGATTGCCACACGGCCTGGAGCTCACTGCGCTCCGTTGTTACACCAGGCTCTCAACACCGTAGAGCAAGGAATGGTGCGATTCAGTTTTTCCAACTTTAATACAAAAGAAGATGTGGAACAGGCCATTATGGCACTGAAAGATATTACCAGCGAAGATGAAGAAATAGAAGAAAAAGAGATTTGGATGAACTAATTGTTGCTGTGAGGTATAAAAATATGAAAAAAGAATTCGATGCCAGAGGAATGGCTTGTCCTCTGCCTGTAATAAATGCAAAAAATGAGACTCAGAATATGTCCGTAGGAGATATTTTCTCCATATTGGTGGACAACGAAGCTGCTGTTCAAAATCTTACAAGATTTGGCAACCATCAAGGGTTTCAGGTATCTGCAGACAAGATTTCTGATTGTGAGTATCGTATTGAGATGGTTATAAATAGTGTTTCAGAGAAAGATATCACAGAAGAACCTATGGATGAAAGCGAAGAATGCATTTTGGACCAAAGAAAAAAAGGAATGGTTGTAGTTCTCTCTGGGGATGTAATGGGAAATGGTGATGAAAAACTTGGCAAAGCGCTGATGAAAGCTTTTGTTTTTGCCCTTACAAAACAAGACCAGCTGCCAGAAACAGTCTTATGTTACAACAGAGGTGCTTTTTTAAGCTGCCAGGGAGCAGATACCTTGGAAGATTTGAAACTTTTAGAAGCAGAAGGTGTTACAGTGCTTACTTGCGGAACCTGTCTTGATTTTTATGACATAAAAGAAAAACTGGCTGTTGGAACTGTAACAAACATGTATGAAATTGTGGGAGTGATGGAACAGGCAAAAACTATTGTGCGTCCATAAGAGGATTGAAATAACAAGGATATTAGAATTTAATGGAAACAGAAGTTAAATTAACAAAATTAGCAAAATGTGCAGGGTGCGGTGCAAAAGTAGGTGCTGGAACACTTGTAAAATTATTGGATGGATTTAAGACGCATACAGACGAAAGGCTGCTTGTTGGATATGATAAAAGTGATGATGCCAGCGTTTTTGTGTTAGATGAGCATACAGCGCTTATACAAACTACGGATTTTTTCCCTCCAATCGTAGATGATCCGTATCTGTATGGCAAGATAGCGGCAACAAATGCTATGAGTGATGTATATGCAATGGGCGGAGAACCAAAACTGGCACTTAACATCATGTGTGTTTCGAAAGAAATGGATGATGATACGATAAAGCAGATTTTAAAAGGTGGATATGATGCTGCTTATGAAGCGGGAGTGATCATTACTGGAGGGCATACCATCCAAGGAGCAGAGCCCGTATACGGTTTGGCTGTTTCAGGTTTTGCAGATCCGAAAAAGGTACTTACAAACAGCAATGCAAAGCCAAAAGATGTGCTCATCATCACAAAGCCTTTGGGAGTAGGTATTATTACAACAGGAGCCAAAGCCAGTATGGTGGAGTCTCAAGTGCTTGCCAAAATATATGCACAAATGGCTACATTGAACAAAACCGCAAGGGACATTATGGTGAAATATCCTGTTAACAGTTGCACTGATGTGACTGGTTTTGGCCTGATGGGACATCTGTTTGAGATGGCACAGGGAAGCGGATGTACAATCTGCGTTGATACAAAATGTGTCCCATTTCACAAAGAAGCGTTAGAACTGGCCTCTATGGGATTTGTTCCCGAAGGAGCCTACCGCAATAGAAAATTTGCTCAGGAAGGGGTTAAGATCATTGGGGATGTTTCTCAGCCTGTGGAGGACATTTTGTATGATCCACAGACCAGCGGAGGACTTTTGTTTGCCATTCCAGAAAATTGTGCAAATGAGTGTTTAGAAGAACTTAAGTCCGTAATAGAAGATGCGTCGATCATTGGCTATGTTACAGAGAAGAAAGATGCATATATTTATTTGGAATAATTAAGATAAAGGTTGTATTATGGAACATTTAGTGATTGTGCGGGGTGGCGGAGATATCGCCACAGGCACCATTTATAAATTGCATAAATGTGGGTTTAAAGTAATTGTTTTGGAAACATCATACCCATCAGCCATCCGAAGAAATGTAGCTTTTTCGGAAGCGGTATACAACGGTTGTCAAAAGGTGGAAGATGTCACAAGTGTGCTTGCTCATTCATTAGAGCATGCTGTGCACTTGGTAGAAGAGGGTAAATTACCTGTTCTTGTGGATCCTAATGGAGATGCAATATATGAACTTAAACCAGAAGTTGTGGTGGATGGGATTCTTGCAAAAAGAAATTTGGGAACAAACAAAACAATGGCACCGATTACCATTGCCTTGGGACCTGGTTTTTGCGCTGGAAAAGATGTAGATGCGGTTGTCGAGACCAAGAGAGGACATTCTCTCGGAAAAGCAATCTACCAAGGAGAAGCGTTGGCCAATACGGGCATTCCTGGGATGGTAGGTGGATATTCGAAGGAACGAGTGCTTCACAGTCCTGAAAAAGGAATTGTGCGTCAGGTTAAGAAAATTACAGAAACGGTAAAACAGGGAGATGTGATTGCTTATATTGAGTCGGATGAAAGTACAGTTCCAGTCTGTGCTACGATAGATGGAATCTTGCGGGGGATGATTCCGGATGGTTATCCAGTTACGAAAGGTTTTAAAATAGCAGACATTGACCCAAGAATGGATGAATATGATAATTGCTTTACAATTTCAGACAAAGCAAGATGCATTGCTGGTGGAGTGTTAGAAGCAATTTTAGTATTAAGAAATCAAATGGAAAATAAAGGATGATTTATTGTGAATAGAGAAAAGAATCAGCCAGCACAACTGTATCAACGTGCATATGAGAGTTTGGACAGATTTGGCGCTGATCATAATTTAATTCAAAGAGACTGGTTTGAATCCCAGCCAACCCTTATTGTATGTGGGGGAGGGCACGTATCCTGCCAGATTGTGAAAATTGCAGCAACACTTGATTTTCGTATCAAAGTAATCGATGACAGACCTGAATTTGCCAGCAAAGATAGATTTCCAGAGGCTGATGAAGTGATCTGTGATTCCTTTGAGAATCTGAAGGCCCACCTTCAGGAAAATGCTTATTATGTAGTTGTTAGCCGAGGTCATCAAAATGATCTACTCTGCGTACAGACAATTTTACAACATACTTACAAGTATCTTGGTATGATAGGAAGCAAGATAAAAGTAAAGCAGACTTTTGACAAACTTTTGGAATTAGGTTTTTCAAGCTCTCAGATAGAAACAATACATGCACCGATCGGACTGGCCATTAAAGCAGTGACTCCTGCAGAGATTGCAGTGAGTATTCTGGCGGAAATCATTTTGGAAAAAAACAGTGGCTTTGTTTCATCAGTGTCAACGGAATTACTGTCTTCTGAGGAAAAGGGGATTCTGTGCATTATTGTAGATAAAAAAGGCTCCACTCCTCGAAATGTAGGAAGTATGATGCTTGTTACAAAGGATAGATCCATTGACAGCATCGGTGGCGGACCTATTGAATATGAAGCGATTCAAGATGCTAGACAGTGCGAAACTGTAATGATAAAGGAATATTATCTTACAAATGAAGACAGCCAGGGATTAGGTATGATTTGTGGCGGAAGCAACAAAGTACTATTTGTCCCAATAGATTAATTAGCGAAACGTATATACACAAAGGAGACACCTTAATGTTTACGATGAAAAAATATGTACAGGCAGGTAGTTTGCAAGAAGCTTACCAGCTCCGCAAAAACAATAAACAGAATATTATCCTGGGAGGGAATCTCTGGTTAAAGATGGGGAACAGACAGGTGCAGACCGGAATCGATCTGTGCAATCTGTCGCTGGATACGATTGAAGAGGATTCAGAAGAATTTCGCATTGGCTGTATGTGTTCTCTTAGAGCGCTTGAAACAAATGCGTCTTTGCATGTTGCTTTTGATGGAAGTATAAAAGAGGCATTGAGACATATTGTTGGTGTTCAGTTCCGAAATACAGCAACTGTAGGGGGCAGTGTATTCCCACGATTTGGTTTTTCGGATGTGCTTACAGTTTTGTCAGCACTTGATACATATATTGAGCTGTATAATGGCGGAATTATTCCAATCAAAGAATTTCTGTCTCAGACACCAGATGACGATATTCTGGTGAGAGTGATCATCAAAAAAGACAATAGAAAAGTTTCTTATCAGACAATCAGACAAACAGAAACAGACTTTGGTATCCTTAATTGTGCAATTTCAAAAGTAGAAGATTGTTATAGAATTGTTTTGGGGGCAACTCCTTATAAAGCGAAAATTGTGGAGACAACAGTTTTTTCAGGGGAAATGACTGAAGAAGAAACAGATGCGAAGATCAATCAGTTGCTAGAAGAGTTTCGTTTTGGTTCTAATATGAGAGGCAGTGCAGAATACAGAGAAGCAATGGCAAAAGTGCTGATAAAAAGAGCCTTGGCTGAACTTGCGTAGTAGAGGTGACCTATGAAAATTGAAATAATTTTAAATAATAAAAAAATTCAGGATGAGATTGATCCAAATATGATGCTCATTGATTTTGTCAGAGCCC
>JAZQSD010000086.1:0-22405 GCA_045629925.1 Eubacterium sp. | reverse complement strand
TACGAGAGGACCGGGCTGGACGGACCACTGGTGCATCAGCTGTCATACCAATGGCACAGCTGGGTAGCCAAGTCCGGAAGGGATAAACGCTGAAGGCATCTAAGCGTGAAGCCCCCCCCAAGATGAGATATCCCATCCTTTAAAGGAGTAAGGACCCTTGTAGAGTACGAGGTAGATAGGTCAGAGGTGGAAGTGCAGTAATGTATGGAGCTGACTGATACTAATCGTCCGAGGGCTTGACCAAAAAGCTTAATTGCTAATCTGTATGAAGTTTTGAAGGTATATACCTTCAGGAATAGGGATATAGTTCAGTTGGTAGAACGTTGGTCTCCAAAACCAAATGTCGAGGGTTCGAGTCCTTCTGTCCCTGCTAAACCGGAAACCTTTTGTAGGTTTTCCGGTTTTTTTTGTTTTTGCAGAAAAAATAGTATATAATTTACCGTAAATCTAGTTGGTTATTATTGTTGAAATTTCGTGATAGATTCTGGAGATCATTATGGATTTTATATCGTATTATGAATCACCTTTTGGGAAGATTATGATGGCAAGCGATGGAGAAGCATTGATTGGCTTGTGGTTTTTGCATCAAAAATATTTTGCGGCTTGTCTTAATTCTCAATACCAGGAATGTGCATTGCCAGTTTTTGATGAAACGAAAAAATGGCTAGACCTGTATTTTGCTGGCACAGATCCTGGTTTTACACCTAAATTAAAGTTTCGCACCACCTTGTTTAGGGAAAAAATTTGTAAGATCATGCTTGAAATCCCATTCGGAAGAACTGTGACCTATAAGGACATAGCTGACAAATTTGCAGAAATGGAAAATATTCCTTTCATGTCGGCACAGGCAGTTGGCGGCGCGGTTGGACATAATCCAATCTCTTTGATTGTACCCTGCCATCGCGTTGTAGGAAGTGATGGTAATCTTACAGGTTATGCAGGTGGTTTATCTGTTAAACAGAGATTGTTAAAATTAGAAGTGATGAAATGAACTTTAAACGGATTTTCTATTAGCCGATTGACTAGTAGTGAATCCGTTTTTTTGTACAGTAAATAAAGTATTCTTAGTCTGTAAGTTAAGCTTAGATTTGGAGGTATTCAAAATGAAAGGATATACAACAGACGCGGGATATATGGGATATGTAAATGGAAAGTACATTTTGTTTGTCAGTGAAGCTGACTATTTGGAATGGCTTGCTGATTAGAGAATAGAATTCTGTTCAAATATTATTGTTTGTAGGTTATACTTAATATTGAGAATTGTTAATCTTTTGAAGTTGAGTTTTCTGTGGGGGGACATAATTGACATGATCAATATGGGTAATAAAGAAAAGTATCAGGTTATATTTAAAACAATGGATATTACAAAATCCGATACAATGGCGATTGTAAATGCTGCCAACTGTTCCTTGTTAGGAGGAGGTGGCGTGGATGGAGCTATCCATCGTGCAGCAGGGCCTGATTTGTTAAAAGAATGTGTTGGTTTAAATGGTTGTAATACTGGTGAAGCTAAAATTACAAAAGGTTATAATCTAAAAGCAAAACATGTGATACACACGGTTGGTCCTATTTATAGAGGTAGAGACAATGATGCGGTCCTTTTGCGCGATTGTTATCAAAATAGTTTAGATTTGGCAATGCGTTATAATATTCACAGTATTGCATTTCCGGCGATTTCTACCGGCGTGTACGGTTATCCTTTGGCGGAAGCTACAGAGATTGCATTGAATGCCGTTGCAGATTGGTTGAGTACTCATCTCGATTATGATATGACGATTGTTTTTGCGTGTTTTGCGGATAGAACGACCAAATTGTATCAGGACATTTGGGAAAATATATACACACGAATATAATTTTAGAAAGATAAAGAGTTATGATTGAAGTTGAAATTAAGCTCTCGATTACTGATTCCAATGAGATAGAAGAGAATCTGAGGGCACTTGGTTTTGAAAAAAGCAAATTGTTGAAAGAAAAAGACATATATTTTGATAATCGAGAACGTCAGATTACAAATACAGATGGCGCACTTCGAGTTCGAAGTTGTGAAAATGAACTTACACATGAAAAGAATTCCTATTTGACATATAAGGGTCCAAAGCTGGATTCAATTTCTATGACGCGCAAAGAATTGGAAGTAGAGATCTCTTCACCTGAAAATGTGAAAGAAATTTTGGAAGAACTTGGATATGTGTTGACGTTTCCGGTAGTTAAATGTCGACAGTATTTTTTTCGAGATAAGATTACTGCCTGTGTGGATCAGGTAGAAGGTTTAGGAAGTTTTCTAGAGTTAGAGATTGTCGTGGAAAGTGAACTTGAAAAACCTGAAGCATTAGAGCAACTTTTGGGATTGGTAGAAAAATTAGGGTATTGTCGAAAAAATCTTGTCCGAAGTTCTTATTTGTCTATGTTGCAGTATAAAAGAAACCTTTGGGAGAAGATAAGTACAGCTATTAAAGTTCTGCCGGATAACAAAAATGATTTTGAAATCCTGGTGAAAGGGTTGTGCACGGATGAGAATATAACTAGATTTCTACTAGATAAGACGATTGGAGCAACCAACGATCAGCGCATGGTGGTGGCAATGAATGTGTTGCTTGAGCATGGCGGTCGGGAACTTTTGAGGAAAGACCATGGGTTTAAAATAAATTTAATGAAAAAAGCACAAATGCATGAGAATCAGTTTGTGGTTATTTATGAGGATTGGACAGCGGCAGAAGCATTTTTGGACGTTTATAATTTATTGGAAAATGTATAGTCATATTCAAACTTTACAGAAACTGGAACTGTCTATATAATTGTGATTGAAAAAGGAACGAAACATTTAATGGGTGTAGTAAAAGGAGGATTATTCTATGATTAAAATTATTGCTAAAAATTACGTAAAAGAAGGTAAGACAGAAGAGTTCAAAGCATTAGCTGCTGAATTAGTAGCAAAATCTCAGGCAGAGGAAGGAAATGTTTTTTATACTTTAAACATAAGTCAGAATAATCCAAATTTACTTGTTTTTATGGAAAGTTGGAAAGATAAAGATGCGATTGCCTTTCATAATGCAACAGAACACTTTACAAGAATCGTGCCTCAGCTTGGTGCGTTGTGTGAAGTTCCTGGGGAAGTAGAACTGTTAGATGAAATTGATTTTTAAGTAAAAGGTGATAATTGCGAGTAAAAACAATACACTTATTTTGATTTGGCATATGTAAAACTATTATAAGGATTGCTCCTTGGAGCAAGTTTTGCTATAATCGCAAATAAGTTTATTATTTCGGATATGTATCAGAAGATCATATTCGGAATGTCAGGAGGAGAAAAATGGCAGAATTAAAAGCAGTAAAATTTCACTGGGAAGAAATTGAAAAATACAGCGTGTTTAAAATCATGCGTTTCGAAGTGAAATATAACGATAAAGTAGTTGGGTATTACAGAATCTGGCATGATCCAGATACAGAGAATATTGCATTCTATAGTACAGATGATAAGCATGGTGTATTGCCACCAGGAGAATACCAGGCCAAACCAGGTAATCACAAATTAATTCAGTATATTGAAGACGATCTTAACAAAATGGGTTACACAATTCCAGATGCCCGCAAGAAAGTTAGCGATGATATGCTGATCGGAAAAGAAAGATTTCCTATGGATTGGGATTTAGTTTATTAATTAAATAAAGCAACATAAAGCAACATAAAGAGAGAATCTTGTGCATATGATTATGATAATCCACATGCAGAAGGTTCTTTTTTGTAAGAAAAATGCACAAATTATAAAATAGCTATTTATAGAATTTATACAAAATTTATAAATAGGGTTGACTGTATAGTTGATATACACACTAAAGTACTACTTGAGTAGAGGCAAACTTATTTACTTAATATTTTAAAAAAGGGGGACTTTTTTATGGCTCTAGCTATTGCAGTAGTATACTTCGCGGCTCTTATCATCGTTGCAAGTTTATACTCCAGAAAAAAAGTTAAAACAGCTGAAGACTTCGCTAACGCAGGTGGCGGATTAGGCTGGGTTATGGTAACATTCTCCTTCGTACTTGCTCCTTTAGGTTCAGGACATACAATGTCTCTGTGGCAGAAAGCAGCTGGTGCCGGCGGTGAAGGTTATGTGTTTGCTGAAATGTTTGGTGCATCTGGTATCGGTGCAGGTGCAATGTGGTGGGCAATTGGTGCCGGCGCTATCTTCTTACCAATCGCTATGTTATGGATTGGACCTATGTACAAGAGAATCGGCGCTCCTACAGCTCCAGCAGCTATCGCAAGAATTTTTGGTAAAAAATTAGGTTGGTGGCATGCAGCATTCCAGACAATGACATGGACAGGTATCGGTTCTTCCGAATTAGTAGCAACAGGTGCTGCTATCTACACACTTTGTGGTGCATCCGGAATTAACCTTTCTATCTATCAGTCAATCATTCTTGGTTTCGTACTTATCGTATGTTACGTATTCTTCGGTGGTATGCTTCAGATGGCATGGTTAAACTGTATCAACGCAGTTGTAATGTTAATCGGTTCTTACGCAGCTATCGCTATTATCGCTGTTAACTACCTTTCCCAGATCGGCGGATGGGCAGGCGTTCAGGAAATTTACGCAGCAGCAGGTTACTCAAGCTTCTTAACACAGACAGGTACTCTTGGATTACCTCCAGTATGGCTTGGTGTAATCATCCCAGTTATCGTGCTTCACGTATCTGCAGGTGCTGTATCTCAGACAATGATGCAGCCATTCTTCGCAGCTAAAGATGAAAGCGCATGTCGTAAAGGTGTATTCCTTGGTTGTGGTATCAACATCATGTCATCCTTACCATGGATCTTCTTAGCTATCGCAGCTATGGCTATCCCAGCTATCGCTACAACAGTTGGTCCTAACGGTATGGAAGCAGTTCCACATATCGCTCAGGCTGGTCTTCCAGTTCCAGCAATCGGTCTGTTAATGGTAGCTTTACTGTCTGCTACATTATCTACAGGTGGCGGTGTTGTTCTTGCTAACTCTAACGTTATCGCGAACGACGTTATCATCGGTTGTGTATGTCCAGACGCTTCTCCAAAGAAGAAAATGGTTATCAACAGAGTATGTATCGTTATTGCAGCTTTATTAATCTTACCAGCAGCTTTAATCATGGCTCACGAATTCGTATTCAACCTGTTCTTATGGGTATTCTCCTTCGGTATGCCAGTCTTCGTAGTATTACTGATTGGTTACAACTGGAAAGTATCCAGAAAAGCAGCATGGGCAACAATCATTGTTACATATATTATTGACTGTATCTGGACATTCATCCCAATGCCATTACCAGGCGTATGGAGCATGAACTTATATGCAACAATGGTAGCTTCTGTAGTATTAGCAGTTATCTTCCACCTCATCTTCAAAGGTGAACCAGGCTGGAAAAAAACTCATGCAGCTACAATCAAAGCCAACTTAGAAGCTATGGCTAATAAATAAGGAGGTACTAGTATGAATTTTGTTGTACAGGATATTATCACACAGTTAATTATGGGCCTCGTTATTTGCGCTATTTTCGTAGGCATTTGGAAAATTGGCCACAAAAATGAAAAATTATAAGGAGGGCGTAATATATGGCTATTACAATCGTATCAGTATATCTTCTTTGTGTAGCAATTGTTCTCTTTGCAATTTGTATGGTAGGCGGCAAAAAATCTGGCGCTGATAAAGAAGACTAATTAGTAATTGAATATTAGTAAATGCAGAGGTTGTGATCCATTCGGATCACAACCTCTTTTTTCGTTTTGACTAGGTTTTGTTCTTATGTTAATATAAAAATAGTTATGCGGGAAATGGATTGCTTAACACGCATTAGGAATAACAATTGCCGATATGTCAAGATATAATGAATATGCGATTGGATAAAATGTCGTAGTTGCGTTACAAAAGCAACAGAAGTACTGGAAACTATTAACAAAATCTAGCAATAATAGTGTAATACGTGAATATGTGTTATGCATAAGCTGGATTATACAAAAGCCAGGAGGAAACATTATGACAGACTTGCAGGTAAAATGTTTTTTGGAAGTTGCCAGATGTTTAAACTTTACAAAAGCGGCAAAGAATTTATTCATTTCCCAGTCAAACATAAGCAGACAGATTGCTTCCTTTGAGGAAGAGATAGGACTTGCGTTGTTTGATAGAAATACAAAGGGTGTGAAGCTGACATTACAGGGCCAGATGCTGTCTGAATCTTTGGCAGAGATGTCCAATGAATGGGATTTGGTGCTTACAAGAGCAAAAAATTCTGTAAAAAAATTCAGTGGTTGTATTACGATTGGGTGCCAGCCACACATTAAATGTAATAGTTATCTTTCTCAGGTGCTCTCAGGTTTTAGAGAAGTTCGTCCAGAGATACAGATTATTAAAGAACGAGTGACACAAAAGTCGCTGTTGGAAGGTCTTAAGAATGACTATTATGATGCGATTCTTATAGCTGATCACGATGTAAAAGAATTGCAGGATGTGGAAAAGGCGACTTTGTTTTATTCGCGAGTGGGTATTGTAATCCACAAGAAACACCCATTGTTTTATAAAAAGGATGTCAGTCTGAAAGATTTTAAAGACAGTGATTTCCTGAGATATGAATCAACGGATATCAGCAAAAAGGATGACTTCCTTTACAATGTGTGCAGATTCTTTGAGTTTGAACCAAAGATTGTTGCACAGTTCGATGATTTTGAAGAATTTCTTTTTTCTATTGAGATGGGAGAGGGAGTTGCGTTGGTGTTTGAAGAAACTGAGGTTATTTCTAATATGAACCTTAGATTTATTCCTATCAACGAGGACGTACCTCAAAAATACCTTCCAATGCAGTTAACTCGAAAACTCAAAAACCATAATCCTGCATTGAAAGATTTTTACGCTTATGCGCAGAAGTATTCTAATCTTCATGAGAAAAAAGATTTCTAAAAAATAAAAAAAGTGATTGACTGTATAATCACAATACACGTTATAGTGTAAGGGTAAAGAAGGGTGAAGTGTGCCCTTCCAAAAAATACGGACGAGTGTTTTTCTTTAAAACATCCTCTACTCAAACTCAAACTTAAAGGAAAACACTGTCGTGTTTAAAAACAGATTAACGAAAAAATCAAGGAGGTATATTCATGGAAGGCGAAGTACGTTTGACTAACTCCAGTACTGGTGGTCCAGTATTCGTATACGTAAAGGACGGTAAAATCGTTCGTATGACACCAATGGATTTTGACGAAACAGATCCTCAGGGCTGGAAAATCGAAGCAAGGGGCAGAGTGTTTGAAGCACCAAGATACACAACAATCGCTCCATTTACAGCTGGTCAGAAATCAATGATCTACTCTGACAGACGAATTCTCTATCCAATGAAACGTGTGGACTTTGATCCTAACGGAGAAAGAAATATTCAGAATCGTGGTATTTCCGGTTATGAAAGAATTAGCTGGGATGAAGCTGCAGACATCGTTGTAAGCGAAGTTAACAGAATTAAGAGAGAAAGTGGTCCAGCATCTATCATGTCTACACCATCTTCTCACCACTTATGGGGTAACGTAGGTTACCGTCATTCTACATATTTCCGTTTCATGAACCTTTTAGGTTTCACATACGCTGATCACAACCCAGACTCTTGGGAAGGTTGGCATTGGGGCGGTATGCATATGTGGGGCTTCTCTTGGAGACTTGGTAACCCAGAACAGTACGGTCTGTTAGAAGACGGTCTGAAATATGCAGAAATGATCGTATTCTGGTCCTCTGACCCAGAAGTAAACTCTGGTATTTACGCAGCATATGAATCTCACATCCGTCGTCGTTGGTTAGATGAACTCGGCGTTAAGATGGTATTCATCGATCCATTCTACAACCATTCCGCAAATATGTGGGGTATGAAATGGTTCTCACCAAAGATTGGTACAGACCACGCTATCTCCTTCGCTATTGCATACACATGGTTAACAGAAGGAACATATGATAAAGAATACGTTGCAACTCATGCTTACGGTTTCGAAGAATGGGCTGAATACGTATTAGGTAACGGCGAAGATGGAATCGCTAAAACATGTGAATGGGCAGAAGCAGAATCTGGCGTTCCAGCATGCGATATCCGTGCACTCGCTCGTGAATGGGCTAAGAAAAACACATACCTTGCAGCCGGCGGTTTAGGCGGTTGGGGTGGCGCTTGCCGTGCTACTCATGGTATTGAATGGACACGTGGTATGATCGCTCTTGCTACAATGCAGGGTATGGGTAAACCAGGTTCCAATATGTGGTCTACAACACAGGGTGCTCCTACAGACCACAGCTTCTACTTCCCAGGATACGCTGAAGGTGGTATCTCTGGTGATACAGCAAACTCCGCAGCAGGCTTCAAGTTTGCATGGAGAATGTTCGATGGTAGAACATCATTCCCAGCTCCAGTTAAATTAAATATGGAAGCTGGTCAGCATATTCCACGTCTGAAAATTCCAGAATGTATCATGAACGGCAAGTTCGAATGGTACGGCAAAGGATTCTGTGGTGCAACTATCGAAGCACAGATGCATCCATATCAGTATCCAGCTCCAGGTTATGGAAAAATTAAGATGTACTGGAAATACGGCGGACCACACATTGGTACAATGACAGCTACAAACAGATACGCTAAGATGTACACAACAGAATCTCTTGAATTCGTTGTATCTCAGTCTATCTGGTTTGAAGGCGAAGTTATGTTTGCTGACGTTATCTTACCAGCATGTACAAACTTCGAACGTTGGGATATCTCCGAATTCGCTAACTGCTCCGGTTATATTCCAGACAACTTCTCATTAACAAACAACCGTGTAATCTCTTTACAGGCTAAATGTATCGAACCACTTGGCGAATCCAAGTCCGATTACGAAATCTATGCATTCCTTGCTAAGAAATTCGGTATCTACGAACCATTTACAGAAGGTAAAGACGAATTAGCATGGGTTAAACAGTACTATCATGCAACAGACTGTCCAAAACTTATGTCTTGGGAAGACTTCTTCAAGAAAGGTTACCTGGTAGTGCCAGATAATCCAGAAGGAAAACCACCTGTAGCTCTTCGTTGGTTTGCTGAAAACCGTAAACGTGATACTCCTGACTGGGGTCCAGCTCCAAACCAGAGTGTTGCATTTGAAGGTTTACAGACAACAACAGGTAAAGTAGAATTTATCTCTACTTCCCTGAAACGTTTCGAAGAACAGGGCTTTGTTGACGAATATCGTCCAGCAATGCACAAATATGTTCCAGCATGGGAAAGCTGGCATGCAGAAGTTGCTAAGAAATACCCTCTGGGTATGTTATCACCTCATCCAAGATTCTCTATGCATACAATGGGTGATGCTAAAGATTCCTTCATGAATGATATCAAAGACCACCGTGTATTAGTAGATGGTTGGTATTACTGGATCATTCGTATGAACACAGTTGATGCTGAAGCTCGTGGAATTAAAGACGGCGATTTAGTACGTGCATACAACGACAGAGGTTCCGTAATCCTTTGTGCACAGGTTGGTGAACGTGTACAGCCAGGTACAGTTCATTCTTACGAATCTTGTGCTGAATATGCACCACTTGGTAAACCAGGCTGCTCCGCAGACCGTGGTGGATGTGTAAACATTCTTACACCAGATCGTTACATGTCTAAATACGCTTGTGGTATGGCACCAAACAGTGCTCAGATCGAAGTAGAAAAATGGGATGGCGGTATTTACGAAATCTACTAAGATTCACGTAAATCAAGCCCGAAAGGAGAATAGAAGATGAAACAGTGGTATATGGTTATTGATGTTAGATGGTGCCATGATTGTAACAACTGCTACATGTCTTGCTTAGACGAACATGTAGGCAATGAATGGCCTGGCTATACAGATGAAGCACCACGTCACGGTCATCGTTGGATGAACATCGAAAGAAGAGAACGTGGTAGATATGCTCGTAACGATTATTCCTACCTTCCAATGCCATGCCAGCATTGTGAAAAATGTCCACTCGTTGATGCAGGTGTTGCAACAAGAAGAGAAGACGGTATCGTTATGATCGATTTAGTTGCTGCTAGAGGCAAAAAAGAAGTTGTAGATATGTGTCCATACGGCGCAGTTTACTACAACGATACAGCTGACATTGCACAGAAATGTACAATGTGTGCTCACTTATTAGATGACAAAGATTGGACACCAGGTATTCCAAGATGTGCTCATTCTTGTCCAACAAAAGCTATCAAAGCTTTATACATTGAGCCAGCTGAAATGGAAGCTATGATCGCTTCTGAAGGTCTTGAAGTATACAAACCAGAACTTGGTACAGTTCCACACGTATACTACAAAAACCTGTTCAGATTCACAAAGAACTTCGTAGCTGCAGGCGTTTTAGTTGATGGCGATTGCTATGAAAACGCTACAGCAACTCTGAAGAAAGACGGCGCTGTTGTTGAAATTCAGAAAACAAACTTCTTTGGTGATTTCAAATTTGACGGCTTAGATGATGGCGCTTATGTTATCGAAATCGAAGCTGCAGGCAATAAGAAAGAGATCCCAGTTGAAATCGCTGGCAAATCTCTCAACCTTGACTTTATTGAATTCTAAAATTTAAGTTAAGCTATGTGTGCCCATGCTGTCACAGGCATGGGCACAATTACTATAAAGAACAAGTTTGCACCATGGGATAAAGCTGGTATATTTCTGTACAAAAAAATATATTTTTGGTTTAAGAAAAATGTGTTATAGTATTCTAGTGTGCGGCAGACTTTATAGCTATTCTGGTCCTGACACAGGACAAAATAATAAAATACTATGGTTAAGTGAGGAATATTATTATGAGTAAAGTAGTAATTTTTAACGGAAGTCCTAGAAGAGATGGAAATACAGCAACAATCTTACAGATGATTGAACGTGGTGCGAAAGAACACCATGCGACTGTGAAAGTATACAACTTGTTCAAAATGAGAATGTCTGCATGCCAGGGATGTTTTGGATGCCGTATGCAGGAAGATTGTGTAATCAACGATGAAATGGCAAAAGCAATGGCAGACGTAAAAGATGCAGATGCAATTGTTATCGGTTCTCCAGTTTATTTTGCACAGGTTAATGGTATGGTTAAGAACTTGCTTGACCGTCTGTATCCATTAATGGGTGTAGAAGGAACACCACGTTTTGGACAGAAAAAAATTGTAACTGTATATACACAGGGTGGCGAAGATCCATACATGCATGAATCTTACTTTGATTATCTTGCACAGACATCATTCCCTGCGTTTGGTTTTGTTGATGAACATCGTATTGTTTGCCCATCTGCAATCAACCCAGAAACAGTAGAAAACAACAGAGAATTAAAACAGAATGCGTATGATGTAGGTATCATGTTAGCAAAACTGTAATAGCACAATATTTTTATGCGAGGCCCAAAATGAGCTTGGATAAACCAGAATATACAAATTTAGGAATGACAACAAAAGAAAGACAGGTTTATTGTCAGATTAAAGAGGCAATCTTAAACAATGAGTTTAAACCTGGCACTGTATTAGTAGAACGCAGATTATCTGAAATCTACAATGTGAGCCGTTCTCCAGTTCGCTATGCACTTCGTCAGCTTGCGAAAGAAGGCTTGCTTACAGATGAACCTGGAAAAGGGATTATTGTACCTGTATACACATTAGAAGATATTTTAGAAGTATATGATCTTTTGGAAGTACTTCAGGTATATGCAATTCAGGTATCTTTGAAGAACTATGACATGATCACAGATGCTACTTTGGGTCAGATCATTGAACAGCAGAGAAAGGCATCAGAACACGATGATATGCTTAAACGAAGCGAATGGGATGTGAAATTCCATGAGTTTATGATTCATCATGTTTCAAATAAGCGTTTGGATATGATCTTTGAATTGCTTGTAAATCAGAAGAGAAGATTCGATCTGACCTCTTTCAATGACGTGGAACATGGAAAATGTTCTGATGAACAGCATGAAAAGATTTATCGTGCAATCTTAGAGAGAGATGTTGATAAAGCTGTAGAAGCAGTAAAAGAACATTTGCAGTATATCAAGCAGTATTATATCAGCAAGCTTGTAACAGGCAGGTACAATTTATAATGGCAAAAGAAAAACTGTTTTCACAAGACTATCAAATGGATCCGGATACCAAGATAACTTTTCATTTATATCGAGAAGAGGAAAAGGGATCTGTAACGGTTACATTGACATATCAGTTTCCACAGATGGAAGAAGTTCCTTGTAAAAAAATTTTCTTCCCTATTGCAGCAGAGAAGTATCAGAATTCACTTTTAAGCTGGTATAACCTGATCTGCTGCAGCAATAACTATGGCCCGATTCCTGTGGTAGATTACATGAATACTGCAGTGCAAAATGGGAAAAAGCTTGCTGCTACTGTGTATCCAGATACGATGGATGATTATATGCAGATGATCAGAACGTTGGATGCGGACAACTATTATTGCTGTCCATACCACCCAACAGAGTATAAATACATGCTGTACGTGAGCAAAAAAGGTACGCTGGCAGATTATTTTGATTATGAAGTGTTGAAAAACCTTTATGAAGAGTGTGGTGTTTCCCTTGATTGGGAAAAAATTAAAGAATATTTTTCACAGGAACTGAATTATTTTGCAAATGAGGACGTTTGCGATATTCAGCTACATAATGGGGCTTGCCCTGAAGATCTGATGATCACAGGGTTATTGTTTGGGTACCCTGTGGAAAGCACAGTTGCGTTGATAAACAAAACTATCGACATGTGTGGATATTAATATTTGAATTTATGAAACGGCAATGCTGTCTGAAAGACAGATTGCCGTTTCTTTTTTTTAGAGTTTTGCACTTTACTGCTTTCTAACTTTAATCAATAAAAGGATTGACAAAAAAGACAAAATTATTTTATCATAGTGCTATGTTTTTTTATTTATTGGGGATTTTACATAAGAAAACATTTGTTAGGGAGGCTTCAGTGATGAGCAAGAAAGCATTTGTAACATATGAACAGTTACAGGAAATCACAAAAAAATACCCAACGCCATTTCATTTGTATGATGAAAAAGGAATCCGGGAAAATGTAAAGGCGGTAAAAGAGGCTTTTGCATGGAATCCAGGATTTAGAGAATATTTTGCTGTTAAGGCAACTCCTAACCCATATTTGATGAAGATTTTAAATGAATATGATTGCGGGATGGATTGCTCGTCCATGACAGAGTTGATGCTTTCGCAGGGAATTGGCGTGGTTGGCAGTCATATTATGTTTTCTTCCAATGAAACACCTGCGGAAGAGTATGCCTATGCCAACAAATTAGGTGCTATCATCAATCTGGATGATTTTACGCATATTGAATTTTTGGAAGATATCGTTGGGGAATTGCCTGAGACAATGTCTTGCAGATATAATCCGGGTGGAATCTATACAATCAGTAATGGGATCATGGATAACCCTGGAGATTCAAAGTACGGTATGACGAAAGAGCAGCTTTTTGAGGCATATCGTATTATGAAAGAAAAAGGAGTGAAGCGTCTTGGATTACATTCATTCCTTGTAAGCAATACAGTGACAAATGACTATTATCCAACGCTGGCAAGAACTCTTTTTGAATTAATCGTTGAGATTAAGAAGGAACTTGGCATCTCCATTAATTTTGTGAATCTGTCTGGTGGTGTAGGGATTCCATACAAGCCTGAGGATACGCCAAATGATATCCGTGTTATCGGAGCGGGTGTACGAAAAGTTTATGAGGAAGTGCTTGTTCCAAATGGACTTGGAGATGTGGATATCTATACAGAGATGGGCCGTTTCATGATGGGACCATACGGATGTGTTGTTACAAAAGCAATTCATGAGAAACACACATATAAGGAATATATCGGTGTGGATGCATGTGCTGCAAATCTGATGCGTCCTGCTATTTACGGAGCATATCATCATATTACAGTTGCCGGAAAAGAAGATGCACCATGTGATTACAAATATGACGTGGTAGGAAATCTTTGTGAAAATTGTGATAAGTTTGCCATTGACCGTATGTTGCCAAAGATTGAAAAAGGAGATTACCTGGTAATCCATGACACAGGGGCACATGGCTATTCTATGGGATACAATTATAATGGCAGACTGCGTTCTGCAGAAATCTTATTAAAAGAAGATGGCAGTACACAGTTGATTCGCCGTGCAGAGACTCCAAGGGATTACTTTGCTACATTTGATTGTTTTGATGTTTTGAAAGACATGGATTACGAAGTGTAGAATAAAGAGTAAGTATTTTTGTAATATAGTTTATAAAGAAAATAAAAAGCTGACTTTACGATGTAAAGTCAGCTTTTCTAATGCCGCTGGCCGGACTCGAACCGGCACGATGGGAATCGCTTGATTTTGAGTCAAGTGCGTCTGCCAATTCCGCCACAGCGGCGTTGTCCATCACGAACTATATTAATATATCATGATTGAGACGAAAAATCAATAGAAATATTCATTTCAAACAGTGCATACGGAATGTTATTTCTTTAAAAATGTCAACAGTTTTTCTGTGCTCATAGGCTTTGCAAAATGATAACCCTGAAGATAGTCCGCTTTCATTTCCTGTAGATGCTGAACAAGGGTTTCGTTCTCAATTCCTTCTGCAACAACATTCATATTGAAGCTGTGGAACAGCTGGATTAACTGTCGGATCATAATCTGATGTTTGTTATCATTTTCCATCAACCACACAAGACTTTTGTCTAATTTGATTGTCTTTAATGGCAACTGCACAACGGAGGAGAAGTTGGAATAACCAGTTCCAAAATCATCCAAGCAGAAACAAAAGCCTGCTAAGTGCATTTGCTGGATTAATTCTTTGACTTTGATATGATCATCCGAAAGGATACGCTCGGTAATCTCTAATTTAAATTGAGCCGGAGTCAAATGATAACGATTGATGATCTCGAGCATTTTGTTAAGTAACTGTGGATTCTCAAACTGTGGCAGCGCCATGTTTAAAGAAATGGATTTTAACGGTAATTCTGGATGCTGGTTCAAAAGCTTGCAGCTGTTTTCCAATACAAACCAAAAGATATCATCAATAATGCCCAGTTCTTCAGCAATTGGGATGAATTTGTCTGGAGGAATATAGTTTCCTGTAAAATCCTGCATACGGATCAGGGCTTCGGCAGATGAAAATGTCTGCTGATTAGGATCCCAAATTGGTTGATACCAAACCTGAAATTTTTTGGTTGTGGATCGAAGAATATTAGTCACATGAACATGTTCAATAAATTCTTGTGAAATTTTCTTGTCGAAATGAACATGTGCTGTCTGGGAGTGTTTAACCAGAGTAAGCATATAGTCAAGGATTTCCATAACCTCGTTGGCAGTGTGACCAGGTTCGTCATATATGTAATCGCCAATAGTAATCTGCAGATTATCTGAAATGTCACCAAGGTTCCAAGGATGTTCGAAACGGTTGGTAATTTTTTTAAGGTAATTATGATTGGTTTGCTGATCGATGAATGGATTAATCAGGACGAAGGAAACTCCAATAAATCGGAATGGACTGCATTCAGGACATTCATTGCGGATCCAGGATGCAACGTTGTATAAAAATTCATTTCCTTTTTCGTGTCCATATCTTCGATTGAGGCGGTTGAAGTCGCGGATAGAAAACAGAATGATCTGAAACTTCTGTCGGCCTGCAATGCGGAAAGATAAGTCATCGAAAAATTCATTTCGATTGCCTAATTCGGTAACACTGTCAATTTGTTTTTGCTGGTACTGGAAACAAATATATAAGATCAAGTTGATCAGTGCGATCATAGATCCGTTCATCTGAAACTTAGGATTTACCAACTGGATAATCAAAAGGATGATAAGTGATGGAACAAGGATACAGAGCATGTGACCGCATACCTTGCTGACCTTTTTTCTGTTTTTAAGATAGCAAAAAATAAGAAAGGCAATTTCAAAGATTACAATAATGTGACCGATCTTATTTAATGGACCCTGATGGTAGATGCTATCTTCGTCGATGAAAAACAGCCAGCCAGTTTTGTTGTTTAGGATTACAAGAACAACGTAAAAGGCAAATAATCCGTATAATGCTTTCCTTATATTAGAAAAACCTTTGGAATCATATACGTGCTCATAGACTTTTCCGTACAGCATGGAGCCAAAAACGATAGTACAGAGCAGGAATTCTATAATAAAGTAGCCGCTGTTTACTAGATAGTGTAGTGGAATTGCAAGTAGTTCTGGATGGATAATCAGAACAAAAGTAACCATATTCCATACAATAGAGATGACTGAAATGATCAGACATAGTCTGAAACTGGAGTTTTGTTTGTTTACAAAACGATTACCAAATTGATGGTGTAAAAAGATTATAAAGATAATCAGTAAAGCGATTACCTCCGTTGCCAAAGGCCAAAAATTCATAAATGTAAATCCCCCCATACAAAAAAGTTTGTTAATCAAACCATGAGAAAGCGTAGCATATATAGAGTAGAAAATCAACAATATGTTATCTCTAAAAAGATGATAAAAAAGTATTGAAAATGGAAGATATACAAAATTTTTACAAAAAATATAGGGTATTTTATTAGAAAATCCAAAAAAATTTCCTTATAATCAACATTGTTGAGTGACGGGAAACAAAAACCGGACCAACAGTTTCAAAAAGTATAAAAAGTTTTCAAAAAGAAAACTAAGACAAACATAAAAGATAGCAAAAAGGAGTATATGACGATGAAAAGAGACATGATGAAATGGGTAGACGAAATCTTAGCAGCTGAACAGAAGAAAGGTTTCTTAGTATTATCTTTCCCAGCAATCCAGAAAATGGGAATCACAGTACAGGAATTAATTTCCTCCAGTGACTTACAGGCACAGGCTATGAAGTTAGTAGCTGATGAAACTCCAGATGCAGCAGCAGCAGTATCTATGATGGACCTTTCCTTAGAAGCAGAAGCATTCGGTTCTACAGTTCATTTCTCTGATGATGAAGTTCCAACTGTAACAGGTGCGCTTGTAACAGATGAAGACGAAGCAGAAGCACTTCAGGTTCCAGAAATCGGTGCTGGCCGTACACAGATCTACATCGATGCAATCGAAAAATCTGTAGAACTCATCCAGGACAGACCAGTATTCGCTGGCGTTATCGGACCTTTCTCTTTAGCAGGTCGTCTTATGGACGTGTCTGAAGCAATGATGCTTTGCTATGAAGATCCAGACATGGTTCACACAGTACTTGAAAAATGTACAGAATTCCTTATTAAATATATCAATGCTTACAAAGCAGTAGGCGCAAACGGCGTATTCATGGCAGAACCACTTGCTGGTCTTCTTTCTCCAGCATTAGAAGAAGAATTCTCTTGCGAATACGTTAAGAAGATCGTAGAAGCTACACAGACAGATGACTTCATCATCGGTTACCACAACTGCGGTAACAACACAGTACTTCAGATCAACTCCATCAAAGAAAACGGATGCCGTATCCTTCACTTCGGTAATGCGATCGAAATGACAGATATGTGCCCACACATTCCAGAAGATATCGTTGTAATGGGTAACGTAGATCCAGCTGGTCTGATCAAAAACGGTACACCAGAAGCTGTTAAAGCTGAAACAATGAGACTTCTTGAAACATGTGGTTCTTACAAGAACTTCGTAGTTTCTTCTGGATGCGATATTCCACCTATGGCTCCATGGGAAAACATCAATGCATTCTTCGAAGGAATCAACGAATTCTACGGTAAATAAGAAATAAACAAACTACTAATATAGAAATATTCTTCCCCTTTTAAATGAAATATGATGAGAATGCCTCGTTCCGCTGGTGCTTGCGGGGCGGGGTGTTTTTGTTTATACCGATTAAAATGGGAATTATTGTAATGATTTTTGTTAGGAGCAGAAATGATTGGATTAGGAATTGACACAGGCGGAACTTGTACAGATGCAGTTTTATTTGATATGGAAAGCAGACAGGTATTGTCCTGGGGAAAAACACAGACAACAAAACATAACCTGGAAAAAGGAATTGACCTAGCGATTGGACAGCTTGATCAAAATTATTTGGAAAGCATAGAGATGGTGTCTTTGTCCACCACATTGGCTACCAATGCCTGCGTAGAAGGAAGAGGCGGCCGTGTAAAATTACTTTTTATCGGAGTGGATCAGAAAGTAGTAGAAGAAACTTATGAAAAGTATGGGTTTACTTCTACGGAAGATATGATCTTTATGCCGGGAGAACCGAGAGAAGGCTATGAGCCGGATTTTGATTTTTTAGAAAAACTGGCAAAAGACGGTGCTTTTCAGGGCGCGGGCGGAATTGCTATTTCCCAGCTTTATGCTGGAAAAAATGGTGGAGCTTACGAGCAGCAGGCAAAAGAAATTTTGGAGAAGTATCATGAGGTTCCAATTATTTGCGCCTATAACTTATTTACAGACCTGAATGCAATTACGAGAGGGGCAGGTGCGTATCTGAATGCTCAGCTCATTCCTCTGATCGAAGATTTCCTTATGGCAGTAAAATCTGTGCTGAAAAAAAGACAGATAAATGCGCCTGTTTATATCGTGCGAAGTGACGGAAGTCTTATGAATGAAAGTTTTACAAGAAAGAATCCTGTGGAAACACTTTTGTGTGGTCCTGCGGCTTCGGCGCTGGGAGGAGCTTATCTTGCGGATGCTTCTGACGCACTGATTATTGATATCGGCGGTACTACAACAGATGTTGCTATCATGAATCAGCATATGCTGAAATCTGTAGAAGAAGGGATTGATATTGGATCCTGGAAAACTTTTGTTAAAGGTATGTATGTGGATACCTTTGGCCTTGGCGGTGATTCTGGAATCAAGATAGAACAGAGAAAGATGGTTCTTGCTGATTATCGCCTTATGCCAGTGTGTATGGCGGCAGATGCAGACCCTTCTCTTAGAGAGAGAATCCTTAATGGATGCAGCATGAAAGCATATTCCTGGGTGGTTCCATATGAAGGATTTTTCTTTGTAAAAGAGATTGATGAAAGCCTTGATTATGAAGAATATGAAAAAGCTCTTGTCCGTGAGTTGAAGAAAGGTCCGCTGCGTCTTCAGGAAGCTGCGGATGCCATTGGAATGGATTTCTACTCCATGAACACAGAGCGATTAGAATACGAAGGCGCGATTATTCGATTTGGTTTGACACCGACAGATATGATGCACGTGAGAGGGCAGTTTACAGCCTACGATGCAGAGGCTTCTGCGGCAGCTTTCGAGTGGTTATCAAGATATTTGGCTGTTGATATGGAATCTTTGTTGGATTTGACTTTTGAAAAAGTAACAGAGAGATTATATCGCAATCTTGTCCGTATTCTTATGGAAAACGGATCGGGAAAATACAGAAATGGTGTGCCACAGGAAGTGTTGGATTTCCTGACAGAGACATACTATGTGAAACCAACAGAAAAAGGACAGCTGATTAAGTCTGCTACAGGAGAGTGGAAAGGTTTTAACGGCATGGTGCCAAGTTTTACCACGCATTATACTTTGGTTGGTGTGGGTGCACCGACACATGTTTTCCTTCCTTATGTGGCAGAACTTCTCAATGCAAAATGTGTACTTCCAGAGTATGCAAGAGTAGCCAATGCCCTTGGAACTTTGGCTGGAAGAATCTCTGTAACGAAGAAAGCAGAGATTAGACTTTGTCCGGAAGAGGCAGGAGATTATGAAGTATTTCTGGATGGGGAGCGGATGGTATTCTCAGAATGTGAAGAAGCGGAAGCGGCTGTTTTGGAATATCTAAAGAAAATGGCAAAAGAAGCTGTTCTTGATCGTGGAGGAGACGAAGATGTTGCTTTCATGGAGGATACAAAACAGTACAAGCCACAGCTCAATTATGGTACAATGCTGATGGGAAGCACTGTAACTGTAACAGCGTACGCATACCCAAAGAAATAGAAATATAAAAAAGTTTCAAAAAGAGATGTTTTGGTAAAAATGTCTCTTTTTTTGTGTTTTCTAAAAAAAATACTAAATTTACACAAAAACATCTATGCTGAATATGTGGTTTAGTGATATACTCCATGTAAGTACATGTGGAAGGAAGCTGGTTTGAACCCAGCACAGGTTTACCCCTACTGTAAAACGGACAATGTCTGCCCCATTTTTGGGAAAGCCACGGAGCAATCTGGAAGGCGCAGACAGCGGATGAAGTTGAGTCAGGAGACTTTGCATGGAAATGTTATACGGTCCTTGGGTGGAAGGACGGTATTATTTTTTGTACTTTCAGGAGGCTCTGGTATGAAAAAGAAAATTCTATGTACGATCATGAGTGTTGTGTTGGCAGCAGGTGTTTTGACAGCTGGATGTGGTGCGGCTGGTTCTGAACCTGCCAGTAATGAGCAGGTAGTAGAAAAAACAGTGCAGTTTATTCAGAAAGAAAATGAAGCTCCAATGTACGGCATGGTAGGCGGCGAATGGACCATGTTTGATCTGATGCGTGCAGGAGTTGAATTGGAGGACGATTTTGTATCTCATTATCTCACTACAGTTGAAAATGCCCTGATCGAGACAAATGGTGTTTTGAATGAGCGTCGTTATACAGAGTATTCCCGTGTGGTACTTGCTTTTTCAGCTCTTGGACAGGATGTGACAGATGTAGCAGGATTTAATCTGATTGACTATCTTTCAGATTATGAGGCAGTGTGCAAACAGGGTATGTCCGGGCCAATTTGGGCGCTTATTGCCATGGATTCTTTGGACTATGAATTTTCCAAGAATGTGCCGGCAGAAACCATTGCTTCCAGAGAATTGTTTGTTCAATATATTTTAGACAGGCCTCATGAACTGGGGGGATGGGGATATGATCCATCCAGATCGGATCCGGATCTGACTGCTATGGCGATTGTTGCCTTAGCTCCTTATGCAGATGAAAATGCGGATGTGGCAGCGGCTATTGACAAAGGAATCCAGGTTCTTAGTGAACTTCAGGGTGAAGACGGCACATATGTAAGCGGTGGAGTTGCCACTGGAGAATCCTGTGCTCAGGTGGTACTGGCATTGTCTATGATGGGGATTGATGCAGATACAGATGAAAGATTTATAAAAAATGGTACTTCTGTATATGATGCCCTTCTTGACCATCAGTTAAGAGACGGAAGTTTTGAGCATATCAAGGGAGACGGATTTGATATGTTGGCAACAGAGCAGATTTGTTACTGTCTGCTTGGATATGAGAGATTTTTAGATGGCGAAAATAGTGTTTTTGACCTGTCAAAATAAAGTTGAAAATAGTAGTTTTATAAAAAAATTGTGAGGATAAGTACATGAAGAAATTATTAGTATTGCTTTTAACAGTGATTTTAATGATGGGAGTGGCAGCAGGCTGTGGAAGTTCTGATGCCGGACAGAATGGTGGCAGCGCAGACGCGCTGACAGTAACAATATCTATTGACTGTAAGTCCGTTCTTGATAACATGGATAAGCTTCCGGCGGAGAAGGCAGAGTTCATCCCTGAAGATGGTGTGATTGTACCTGCCACAGAAGTTGTGATTGAAGCTGGTGATACTGTGTTTGACGTGCTATTAGAAGTGTGTCAGGCAAATAAGATCAACGTAGAGAGCAATACTGCACCAGTGTATAACACAAAATACATTGAGGGAATCAATCAGCTTTACGAGTTTGACTGCGGTGAACTCTCCGGATGGAATTATATTGTAGATGGAGAAGGCGCTAGCTATGGTGCTGACAAGATTGAACTTTCCGGTGGGGAAGTGATTGAATGGAGATATACTTGTGATCTAGGGCGCGATATTGGCGCATACAGAGAAGGTGTAGAACAGAAATAAAACTTTTGAAAAACATTCCTTTATGGAATATGAAATTATAAAGAGTAGGGAAAAATTGTGAGAGAAGATTGTTTTTCCAGCTATCATCCGCTGGTGAACTTCCTGTTCTTTGCCTGCGTGATCATGGCCTCAGCATTTTATATCCATCCAGTTTTTCTGGTGATTAGTTTAGTGACGGCGTTTGTGTATCAGTGGGTATTGCAGGGATTTAAGAAAACTATAAAAAGCTTTATGCTCATATCAGTTCCAATGCTCCTTTTGGTATTGATCATCAACCCGATGTTTTCTCATTACGGGGTAACGGTTCTTTTTTATCTGGAGAACGGCAATGCAATTACTTTGGAGTCTATTGTGTATGGCTTTGCCCTTGGGGTGATGCTTTGTCAAATGCTGATCTGGTTTAGATGTTTTCATCATGTAATGACATCGGAGAAGTTTGTGTACTTGTTTGGGAAACTGTTGCCGGCATTGTCGTTGATTTTGTCTATGTGTCTTAGATTTGTGCCAAAACTGGGCAAACATGCCACAAAGATCAGCCAGGGACAGAAGTGTATCGGCAGAGATATCAGTAACGGCGGACTGATCAAGAAGATTAAAAATGGTGTGACCATGCTGTCTATC
>JAZQSD010000085.1:0-6333 GCA_045629925.1 Eubacterium sp. | reverse complement strand
TTAGCCTCTGAGGCAAGCGTAAATCTGTCTATGCATTTCCATAAGAAACTTGGCTCCGGACTTTTTGGCGGCGAAGGCTTTATTCTGCAGAAGGTATCTGGCAGCGGAACGGTATTCGTAGAATTTGTTGGAAGTGTTGTGGAATACGAGTTAAAACCAGGTCAGAAGATTGTTGTTGATACAGGAAATCTTGCAGCCATGTCAGCAAGCTGTCAGATGGACATCCAGACAGTTCCAGGTGTGAAGAACATGCTTTTTGGCGGTGAGGGAATCTTCCACACAGTGATCACAGGACCTGGACGCGTATGGTTACAGACAATGCCGATTAGTTCTGTGGCGGATGCGTTGAGACCATATTTTCCAACAAGCAGTAATTAAAAAATAAAAACGTTGTATTGACATTTTTTGATGCCGGTGTTATAAATTAAATAATTTAATAAACTAAACCGTTGAAGCGGAAGTAACGGCAATCATGCCTGTCCAGAGAACCCGTGTTGCTGAGAGTCGGGTGAGAAACAAGTTGTCAAATGGGCCGCGGAGGGTGCGAGGAAATGCAAGTGTTAACTTGGCAGAGTATTTCGCAACGTTGGGACATACGTCAGTTGTCCAGAGTATGTTTGTACTCACAAAGTGCACGTGTTACGTGAAGCAAGGTGGCACCGCGGATAAGTATTATTCGTCCTTGATAGAAGAATCTTCTATCAAGGACTTTTTATTTTAAGGCCGTGATGATAAAGATTCGAGCGTAACGAATTTGATACAAGATTTTGGAGGGAACTATCATGACACACAATGGAATCAATTACGAAACTTATTTTAAAAACTATCCAGATGAAAAAGGTTATTTTGGAAAATACGGCGGATCTTTTGTAACTCCTGAACTGCAGAAAGCTATGGATGAGATTACACAGGCTTACTTCACAATCTGTAAATCCAGAAAATTCATCGCTGAATTAAGACGTATCCGTAAAGAATTCCAGGGACGTCCAACACCAATCTCTCATTTGGAACGTCTGTCCAACAAACTTGGTGATGTACAGCTGTATGTAAAACGTGAAGACTTAAACCACACTGGCGCACACAAGCTGAACCACTGTATGGGCGAAGTTCTTTTGGCAAAATTCATGGGCAAGAAGAAAGTAATCGCTGAGACTGGTGCAGGACAGCACGGTGTAGCCATGGCTACAGCAGCAGCTTACTTTGGATTAGAATGCGACATCTACATGGGCGCAGTTGACATTAAGAAACAGGCTCGAAACGTAGCAAGAATGAAGATTCTTGGCGCAAACGTTGTAGAAGTTACACATGGCCTTCAGACATTAAAAGAAGCTGTAGATGCAGCATTTGAAGCATACGCAAAAGATTATGAAAATTCTATGTACTGTATCGGTTCTGTATTAGGACCACACCCATTCCCATTGATGGTTCGTGACTTCCAGCACGTAGTAGGCGAAGAGGCAAGAGAACAGTTTGTGGAAATGACAGGTGAACTTCCAGATGCAATCGTTGCATGTGTAGGCGGCGGTTCCAATGCAGCTGGTTTCTTCTCTGGATTCTTAAACGATCCAGTAGATATCTATGGTATTGAACCACTTGGTCGTGGACCAAAGCTTGGGGATCATGCAGCCAGCTTAAAATACGGTAAAGAAGGCGTTATGCATGGATTTAACAGTATCATGTTAACAGATGAGAACGGCGATCCAGCTCCGGTATATTCTGTTGCAAGTGGTCTGGATTATCCATCTTCCGGTCCTGAGCATGCATTCCTTCAGGAAATGGGCAGAGTAAAATACGATGTAATCAACGATGAAGAAACAATCGATGCATTCTTTGAACTTTCCAGAATGGAAGGTATCATTCCAGCGATTGAAAGTGCCCACGCTGTTGCGTACGGTATCAAACTTGCTAAGACAATGGGCAAAGGCTCTGTGCTGATCAACTTGTCTGGACGTGGTGATAAAGATATGGATTACATTATCGAAAACTACGGTATTCGCTAGAAAACAACATTTTTCGTTAAAATGTTTTTATAGTTAGTTGAGAAAAGGCGTTAAGGCTGTCAATGGATGGCCTTGGCGCTTTTTCTATTTAGAAACCTGTTTTTAGGGTGGTTAAAAAATAAGTATTTGATATAATGATAGATAACGAGACTGAGGAGAAAAGACGTTATGAAAACCTTAAAAATGAAATTGAAAAGATGGCTTGTTGTGGCTTTGGCTGCAGCAATGATTGGAACCAGTTTTTATACTGCCGATATAAGTGTTCGCGCAGAGAAAATGACTGAAGCGCCAGTACCAAAGATGCCATGCCAGCATGGGGAAGGCTCTTGTGTAGATTGGTTTGGAACTAGCATGACCGCTGTTTTTGATGATGTATATCAGGCGGCTCTTGAGAAGGCATACAATGAGGCCATTACATACTCTGGAATGACAGACTTACAGAAGGCCCGTGCTCTTCATGATTATCTAGCTCAGCATGTAGAGTATGATTACTCGTTGGAGAATTACGACGGAGATGATGCCTTGTTAGAGGGGACTGCAGTGTGCCAGGGCTATGCCATCGCGTATGGACATCTTCTTGATATGGCAGGAATTGAAAATACATACGCATTAAGCAATGTCATGAACCATATCTGGAATTTTGTTAAAATCGACGGTAATTGGTACCATGTAGATGTTACCTGGGACGACCCGGGAGTAAACACCAACCCAGGAATTAAGCATGATATGACAGGTAAAGTATACTATGATAATTTCCTGGTAAGTGATGCTGGAATAAAAGCTACCGGACACGAGGAATGGTATTCGGTAGAAGGTGTTGATGCGATTAAATGTACTTCAGAAAAATATGCCTCTGCATGGTGGCGAGATGATGTCTCTGCGATTTTTTGCATTGATGGGAAAGAATATTATCTGAGTCAGCCACTTGGCCAAATGGATATTAAGCTGATGTGCAGAACAGGTAATTCAGCACAAACATTGTACACCAAAAGTAGTCGCTGGTATCTGTGGGATGAACCAGGGTATTGGGGGTTAAACTTTTCTGGTTTGTCATACTATGATGGAAAACTGTATTTTAACGACAGCGCAAAGGTGTATGAGATCACCCCTGGCGGGAAAACTGCGGCAACAGTGTATACATATACAGGTGGTAAAGGGAATATCTATGGATCCCTTGTTTGTGATGGAAAAATACGCATGAGCATTTGGAAAAGCCCGATGGATGGAACTGCACCAATGGTAGTGAATCTTCCAGGCACAGTGTTGCAGGATGGAACACTTTCCAACGTAGGTTATGAGACATCTTATATCTACTCAGCTTCTGCGATTCCGACGCCAAAATTGGAAGATTTCTCAACCAATGCTGGATTAATGATGTTTATCTGGTATCAGGATGGAAAGGAGATTGAAGGACCACCGACAGATCCGGGTACTTATACTTTGAAGGTAAAAGCTGCGTCAACAGCTACGGTTTCTGCCGTAGAGAAAGATTTTGCGATTACTATTAATAAGAGACCGCTTACCATTGCTCCAAAGAAAATATCGATGATGTATGGTCAGTGGGAGTTGCCAGGGGCATCCGTTGCGGATCGCTTTGATGTAAGTGGACTTCTTTCTGCTCATAAAATTAATCAGGTTGCATATTCTATCGATCCACTTACAGCTGGAAATTCTACGGTTACAATTTCTGACGTGACACTGATTCATAAAGACAGCTGGGAAGATGTAACTGAAAAGTACGATATTACATATTTGCCAGAAACAATTACAATCGAAAAGAGACCGATCACGTTAACGGCGGCTCCTCAGACGATTATGTATGGCAGCAAGATTGACTATGCAAAGGTTTCTGTTACTAGTGGAATACTGGCTGATGGTGATGAGATAGAAGTCGGACTGGAAGCAAGTTCTACAACACCGACAAACAATGGTGTTATTGGTATTACTAGTGTATACGTGAAGAATAAGGATGGCCAGGATGTTACAGCAAGCTATGATATCACAAAAGAACATGGCAGGTTGATCATCGTTCCGCCACATAAACATATGCTTTCTGACTGGTACATTATTGAGAATCCTACCTGTACAAAAGAAGGAAAGAAGGTTAAATACTGTCTTTCTTGTAATTATGAAGAAGGGGATGTGATTCCTGTAGTCGACCACAGCTTTACAGTATATGTGAGCAATAAAGATGCAACATGTTTAGAAGATGGTACAGAGACTGCCAAGTGTGATTATTGTGTGGCGGAAGATACTCGTATAGAAGAAGAGAGTGCTTTGGGACACAAGTGGAGCAACAAGGGTGTTGTTGATAGAGCTGCAGGATTGATTTCATATCCATGTATTCGCAGCTGCGGTGCTGCTGACGTTAAATCATGGACACCGCCGGCAGACGTGGTAACTCGTGTGTATGGTGCTGGCAGATACGAAACATCCCTTGGAATTGCAGAAGCATTAAAAGAGAAACTGGGTGTGGATAAGTTTGAAAATATAATTGTTGCATGTGGCACGAACTTCCCTGATGCGTTGGCAGGAAGCTACTTGTCTGCTAAGACAGATGCCCCAATTCTTATGGTGACAGATGCGAAAGTCCCTCTTATCCTTGACTATATTTGGGATAATCTGACCGAAGATGGAACGGTATATCTGTTAGGAGGAACGGGCGCAGTTCCACAGTCTATGGAAGATGGATTAAAAAATGCCGGCATTCATGTAGAACGTCTAAAAGGTGCAAACAGATATACAACAAATATTGCAATCCTCAATGAAGCAGGTGTTTCAAATGAAACCATTCTTGTATGTACAGGCGAAAACTTTGCAGACAGTTTGTCAGGATCGGCAGCAGGTCTTCCAATGCTTTTGGTAGATCCTAAGAAGACAGCACTGACAGCAGAGCAGAAAGCGTTTTTAGAAACCACAGATAGCGACATTGTAATCATTGGCGGAACAGGTGCAGTAAATGCTGCCTATGAACAGGAATTGAAAAACTACGATAAAGATGGAGTGGTAGAGAGACTTTCCGGTAAAGGAAGAAACGAAACATCTGTAAAAGTAGCAGAAAGATTCTTTGATGCGCCGTTGCAGGCGGTGATTGCATATTCTCAGAATTATCCGGATGGGCTTTGTGGCGGACCATTGGCTTATGCCATGGATTCTCCTCTAATTCTTACCCAGGCAGGAAAAGAATCTGTAGCAGCAGAGTACCTGACAGTGAATGGAATTACATCAGGTGTAGCACTGGGCGGAACGGGCGCATTAAGCGAAAAGACGGTAAGACTTGTTTTCTCCATGGAAGCGGGAAAAGAGATTATTAACAACAAATATGTAGTGCAGTAACTATAATAAGAGAGTATCAATAAGACAAAATCAAATACAATTAGAAACAGCTCTTTCGCAGGATTTTTGCTCCTGTGAAAGGGCTTTTTTTGTGGCTAGAAAAGCAATCTTAACTGCATCTTAACTGATATAAATTCGTCGGTATGTTAGCATAGGATACGGTATTTTGACAAAATTCGACAAAAAAGGTGTTTTATGACTAAGACGGTAGAGAGATTACATTTAGGTATTGATATTGGATCAACTACAGCGAAAGCGGTAGTTCTTAATGAGGAAGGGGTAACCCTTTATGAGACATATCAGAGACATTATGCAGATGTAAGAAAAACCATATACGGGATATTAGAGGAAATACACGGAATCATCAAGGATGTGCCATTGTCAATGGCCATCACAGGCAGCGGAGGGCTTAATCTGTCTAAAAGTTTGGATGTGTTGTTTGTGCAGGAAGTGATTGCAGTAACCGCTTCTGTTCGGGAATTGGCCGAGGATACAGATGCCGTTATTGAGTTGGGCGGAGAAGATGCTAAGATTATCTTTTTGACCAATGGTGTGGAACAACGAATGAACGGAGTTTGTGCTGGTGGAACAGGTGCGTTTATTGATCAGATGGCAGCTCTTTTACAGACAGATGCTGCGGGACTTAATGAATGTGCCAAAGCTTATGATGAGATATATCCAATCGCTGCTCGATGTGGTGTGTTTGCCAAAACAGACATTCAGCCACTGATCAATGATGGGGTAGCCAGGGAAAATCTTGCGGCCAGCATTTTTCAGGCGGTTGTCAACCAAACAATCAGTGGGTTGGCCTGCGGACGTAAGATTGCTGGAAAGATTGTTTTTTTAGGTGGGCCACTGTATTTTCTCTCAGAACTTCAGAAGGCTTTTGTGAGAACTTTGGGATTAGCGGAAGAGAATGCCATATTTCCAGAAAATGCACATCTTTTTGCGGCAAGGGGTGCGGCTTTAAAGAGCAAACAGGCTGATCCTGTATTTT
>JAZQSD010000084.1:0-8281 GCA_045629925.1 Eubacterium sp. | reverse complement strand
GCGCCATTTTGCAGAATACTATCCGCAGGTAAAGATTAACCTGCGAAACTACAGTTTTAATGCGTTGGTAGAGAATCTATACAGCAATAAGCTGGATATGATCGTTACGCTGCTTTTTGATATTGAAGGAAGAGAAAAGATTCAATACAAGGTTATCGAAAAAACAAGAGATCACATTGTAGTTCATAAAAATCATCGTCTGGCAGGAGCAAAGTATGTTAAAATGTCTGATTTTAAAGACGATACGTTTATCATGGTATCCACAGAGGATTCTGAAATGTCACCAAAACTGATTCTTGATTCCATCAAGAGCTCCGGAGTTATGCCAAAGATTAAGTTTGCATCTTCTATTCAGGAAGAAATGCTGTGGGTGGAGGCCGGCGTAGGTGTCTGCATGCTGGATTCTAGAAATACTCTTCGAGATAATCCAAATGTTCGTTTCTTGGATGTAGATCAGGTCAGTGACCCAAGCCTTACATTGGCATGGAATGTTGATCACTATAATCCGATGAAAGAAATCTTTGCAAGCGTGTTTGTTCCAAATAAAGATATGGATTAAGTTGCCATTACAAAAATGAATGGCACGACACGAAATAATCATAAGACATAGCAAAATAAAACTATAAGACTGATTGATAAAGTCTGCAAATCCTTGAAAACAAAAGGATTGCAGACTTTTTTGCTACAGAAATTTAAATGTGGTTTAAGGAAAAATATTACAAAAAACCTGTCATAACTAAAATGCATGGTAACATTTTCTTTGCCAATTGGAGTTTATAAAATTTTAATAATATGATGAGTTTATCAAGTTGGCGGGGGAAATTAGAACCGCCGGGCTAAAAATCCAACAAAAGAAAGGTAAGGGTGAATTTATGAACTGGGGTATTTTAGCGTTCGTTATTATTTACGAGCTGATAACAGTTATTGGCGTGGGTCTTATCATCGCACGCAAAAACAAACATGAGGCTGCAGCAGAAGGCAACTTTGCACTTGGCGGCAAAGGTCTTACAACAGCACATGTTGGTGTAACATTAGCACTGACAATGCTTGGTTCCGCACATATTTGGGGAACATGTGAGAATGCAGCTGGCATGGGATCTATCGCAGTATGGTTCGGTATTGCATGTACTGTAATGATGGTAGTTATTACTCAGATTACAGGTCCTTGGGTTAGAAAAATTGGCACAAACACAGTACCAGACTTATTTGGTAAATTATTCGGCGGCAAAGTAAGAATTCTTACAGCTTGCGTTATGGCAGCTTTAGTATTCGGATGTCTTTGTCTTGAAACACAGTGTGTAGCTGTAACATTCGTAGCATGTACAGGATGGCCATATCAGATTGGCGCTATTGTAGGCGGTGCATTTGGTATTCTCTACGTATTACTTGCAGGCATGAAAGAAGTTTCCTGGCTGAACATGATCAATGCAGTATTTATGTACGCAGCACTGATTATTGCACTTATCGCAATGTTCGTATGTCTCCCAGGCAATGGCTGGTCAGATGTTGCAACAAATCTGACTGCACAGGACAACGGTTGGATGTTAGACATTTTTGGTAATAAGAACCTGATCATTGGTTTCGCTATTCCAACAATCTTTACAACATCTATGTTCCAGGGTGTGTCTCAGATGGGATTACAGACTTGTATCGCAGCAAAAGATGTTAAATCTGTTAAAAAATCTATGTGGCTTGCAGGTCCTGTAAATGGATGTTTCTGTATTATTCCTGCACTGTTAGGTATGGCAGCATTAGCACTTGGATTCCTTGGAAAAGCTGGAAATGCTATGTTCATGACACCAGCAATGATGCTTGAAATTCTTCCACACTGGGTAGTAGCATTGATCTGTGCTTCCTTCTTAGGAGCATTATTATCCACATTTGCTATGACATCCCTTTGTCCAGCAACTATTTTTGCATATGACTTATACGGCGGATTATACAAACCAAACGCAACAGAAAAAGAAAAAGTTCGCGTTATGCGTATTATGATCGTTATCGTAGGTGTTCTTGCTATTGCACTGAGTACATTCCAGCCAACAGTTGTAACAACAATCAACTGGATCTTTACATGGGGCTGTCCACTTTTCGTAATGTTAGTTATCGGTCTCGTATGGAAACGCAATACAAAAGCTATGGTTATCACATGTTTCGTTTCCTGGATTGCAAACATCATTTGGATTACATGCGGTCTGCAGGAAAGACTTGGCATGATGAATTTCCATCAGGTATACCTTTGCACAATCATCTCCGTAGTATTAGGTATCGTATTAACAGCAGTTCTTCCAGGTACAAAACCAGGCTTCTTTAAGCTGAGCAAAGAAGAACAGGCAGCATGTTAGTGGAATAGGAGGCAATACATATGGTAGCAAAGATTATTATTGAAACAGTCGTTTTAGTATTCGGTATCACAATTGTAGGCGTTCTTGTAGGTAAGCTGTTCAAAGAAGCAGAACGCGATTAATAAGGAGGGCATAGTATGTTATTAGCAATTTCAACAACACAGGGTTGGATGATCGGTATTATCGCCCTGATGGTAGCCTTTGGTGTATGTGCAGGCGTATTTGCAGCAATGGGCAAAAAAAATCGTTAGAAACAAAATAAGAGAGATTAGATAAAAGTCTAAGTAAAGGCTGCGATGCTTAAATGGTATCGCAGCCTTTTTTTGTTTTTGTCACCGGATAAATCACATCAAATTGGTACCTAAAAGTACATGTACATTAGTTCAAAATAGAACCAAATATATTCTTTGATTTTGGAAAGAATATTTTTACAAAATGATGTTTGGAGAATGGACATGTCAGGTTATCTGGAGGCATTGGGACGTTTAACTGCATATGGCAAGCGAATGAATCTGAGCAAGACTGAATTGTCACAGCTTCTGGGATTACATCAGAACAATTTCCATGAACATGAGATTGGGAAACGCATGATTTCTGAAGATAACCTGAAAACATTCAAGAAAAATGGCGGAGATCTGTATTACCTTATCACGGGGAGAGAATGCGTCGAAGGACCTGTTGGGAATATATTTTCAATGTGTCACAGCGATGAGCAGAAGAAACTGATATTAAACCTTTTGTTATCCAACATGGAATATGCTGCGTGGATGGATGGCGTGTCTGTGGATGAAATTTTTTATCAATTGCACAAAGCATTAAAATTATTTGATGGAGCTTTACTTACCTATTCTCTCTGGTTGCGTATCCGGAAATTAGAATATTTAAATCAGGATAAAATGGCCATGCGTCTTGGAATTGAGGAACGACAGTACAGAAGAATTGAAAAAGGTGGTTCTGCTGCCTGGGCAGTATTGTGTGAGTTAGAGCGCAATCTTAACTATTCCCCATTATTGTTTTTGGACAGAGACCAGTATTTTGTAGACGAACTTAACTATTGCTGGGGGCAACTTTCAAAGTCGTCTCAGGAATATATAATGGAAAGGATGCAAGAGGCAATAAAACTTGCTGAATAAAATGATTATAGGCGACAGGCAGTGTTTTCTGCTTGTCGCTTTTTTGTGGAGTTGAACATGGAAACGATGACAAAGAAACAAAAGATTGTGTTCGGGTGTACGCCAATCTGTTTTGCAATTGGCATAATTCTTTTGCTGTTAGGACATTTTATAAATATGGAAGATATTGGAAAAATGATACTCTTGAATATCGCATACGGCTCCATCGCATTCTCTGGAATATTAGCTGGAGCACTTCACATCAGCATCCATCAAAATGATGCGTGAGAATTGTGGCTGCCAGCGATAGGATACATAAGTTGCAAAAAATTCATCTAAAAATTTTTTAAGTGATTTAAATTCATTTGCGTGAAAATAATTCATGTAAAAAGTGAAAAAAATTGTATTTTATTGTTCAAATGCAGTTGACTGAAAAACGTTAATTCGTTAGACTAGTTCAGAAGGTGGGATGACTATGATTTTGTATTTTTCTGGGACTGGAAACAGTGCTTACGTAGCAAAGCGAATTGCCAATGAACTTCATGACGAGGCAATAGATATTTTCTCAAAACTCAGATCAATGGATACTGGAGAATTATATTCTGAGAAACCATGGATATTTGTTGCGCCTGTCTATGCATGGCAGATGCCACAGATTGTTCGTGACTGGATTGAGAAAACGGTATTTACTGAATCTACGGATGGTTACTTTGTCATTACTTGCGGACAGAGTATCGGTGGAGCTGGTGAATATGCAAGGAAGCTTTGGGAGGCGAAAGGATTTACATACAAGGGCTGCGCGAAAGTAGTTATGCCTGAGAATTATCTTTTGATGTTTCCTGTGCCTGATGAAGAAAAGTCAAAACAGATCATAGCACAGGCTGAGCCTGTGATAGATGACATAGCCAAGAAGATTGAAAATGGAGAGATGTTGGATGAGAAAGTTGGATTGGCTGGAAAAGTCAGCAGCGGACTTGTAAATTCTCTTTTCTATAAATGTTATGTCAGCGCGAAAAAGTTTTATTCATTGGATAACTGTACGTCCTGTGGATATTGCGAAAACGTTTGTCCACTAAACAACATCCATATCGTGGATGGTAAACCTCAGTGGGGTGATAATTGTACACATTGCTGTGCATGCATCTGCAAGTGCCCACAGGAGGCAATCGAGTATGGAAAAAACAGCGTCGGCAGGGCGCGTTATATTTGCCCGATTGAATTATAAAAAACGAAAGGGAGATTATTATGAACGAAACAAAAAAAGATCGTAGCTCATTCTCAAGCGGGATTGGCTTCGTATTAGCAGCAGCAGGTAGTGCTGTAGGTCTTGGAAACATGTGGCGTTTCCCATACCTTGCTGCACAGTATGGCGGTGGTGTATTCATCGTTGTCTACATCATCATTGCATTAACATTTGGTTTTGCATTAATGACAACAGAAATTGCGATTGGACGTAAAACAGGAGCCAGCCCATTGATGGCATATGGCAAACTTCACAGCAAGTTTAAGTTTTTAGGTTTATTAGCATGTATCGTACCAATTATCATTCTTCCATATTACTCTGTAATTGGCGGATGGGTACTTAAATACATGGTAACATTCGTATCTGGCAATGGTATTGCGGCAGCTGGTGATTCCTTCTTTGGCGGTTTCATTGGCAGCGTAGGAGCTCCATTAGGCTTCTTCGCAATTTTCCTTGCACTTACAGCAGTAATCGTTCTTTTAGGTGTTAATAAAGGTATTGAACGTGCAAGTAAAGTTCTGATGCCAGTGTTATTAATCCTTGCAATTGTTATCTGTATCTTTGTTATGACAATGGACGGAGCTGGAGCAGGTATCAAATATTACTTAGTACCAGATATGGCAAGATTCTCATGGAAAGCCATTCCAGCAGCCATGGGACAGATCTTCTACTCTATGAGCTTGGCGATGGGTATTATGATCACATACGGTTCCTATACAAGAAAAGAAACAAACCTTGTAAAATCTGTTAACCAGATTGAAATCTTTGATACAATTGTTGCGATTTTAGCTGGTTTCATGGTAGTTCCAGTTGTTTATATGGTAAGCGGTGCTGAAGGTACAGCATCAAGCGGTCCTGGCCTTATGTTCGTAGCATTGCCAAAAGTATTTGAAGCAATGCCAATGGGTGGAGTAATCGGTGCATTATTCTTCATTCTTGTACTGTTTGCAGCATTGACAAGTTCCATTTCTCTGATGGAAGCCATCATTTCCTGCTTTATGGAAAAATTCAAAATTGGCCGTGTGCCTGCATGTGTGATCGTAATTATTGTCAGCTTAGCATTAGGTATCCCATCCTCTATGGGTAACGGTGCTTGGTCTAACATCCTTATTATTGGTATGGACTTCCTGACATTCTTCGACTGGATCAGTAACTCTGTTCTGATGCCAATCGTAGCACTGCTCACATGTATCCTTGTTGGCTACTTCGTAAAACCAAAAGAAATTTTGGAAGAAGTTACACGCAATAGCGAAAAACTTAGCAGAAAAGGCCTCTATGTTGTGATGGTAAAAGTTGTAGCTCCTATCTGTTTAGTAATCATTTTAGTAGCTTACACATTAGCACAGTTTGGATTATTCTCCATGTAAATTAAATCAAAGAAATCAAGCGGCGCGAGTTGTTCTCGCGTCGTTTTTTTTGTATAATAAGCGGTGAGCAAAAAAACAAGCGCGCATGAAATGCGCATTTGTTTTTTCCTCACCGCTTAGTGAGAAAATTGTAGAGTTGCGAAGCAACGACATCTGCGTGTAGCGCAGATGAATTTTCGAACTGCTAGTGAAAAATTGTCGAGTTGCGAAGCAACGGCAGATGTGCGAAGCACAGCTGAATTTTGGAACGAAAAGAGAAACTATGAAGTATTATTTTGCGCCCTTAGAGGGCATTACAGGAAATTTATATAGAAATATCCACCACCAGCATTTCAATGGTGTGGATGCATATTTTGCACCATTTATTTCCACCAGCCACAGTACGGATAAGCGGCGCAAAGAGATGCGGGATATTTTGCCGGAGAACAATCCGGGGTTAGAGTTGGTGCCGCAGCTGTTGTCAAACAATGGGGAATTGTTTTTAGAATATCAGGAAGCTATTGCTGATCTGGGTTATACAGAGGTGAATCTAAACCTTGGATGCCCATCAAAGACAGTGGTGACCAAACATAGAGGGTCCGGATTTTTGGAAGATCTGGATGTTCTGCACAGCTTTTTTGAGACAATCTTTTCAAAAAATAAAATAGATATTTCAGTAAAAACCAGAACAGGTTTACATAATTCGGATGATTTTTTGAAGCTGATGGATATTTATAATGAATATCCAATCAAAGAATTGACTATTCATCCCCGAACACAGAAGGATTTGTACGGTGGAAAGCCAGATATGGAACTTTTTAGAGCAGGATATGAGATCAGTAAGAATCCTGTTTGCTACAACGGTGATTTGTGCACGGTAGAAGAGGTGCATAAGATAGAAGAAGAATTTCCAAAGCTATCTTCTATTATGCTTGGCAGAGGACTTTTGAAAAATCCTGGGTTGATTGGAGAATTGAAAGGGCAGTCGCCAGCTGATTTGCGGCAGCTCAGGGCATTTCATGATGCTCTGCAGAAAGGTTATACAGAGCGGTTGTCGGGCGACAAACCTGTATTGTTTAAGATGAAAGAATTTTGGGCTTATTTAGGACAGAGCTATCCAGAGAAAGAAAAGACTCTGAAGAAAATCAGAAAGTGTCAGAGATTATCGGATTATGATGGATTAGCACGAGAGATATTTGGCCCGGTATAACAGATAAATAGTTGACATAAAATTATTTATGTCAACCAAGGAGGAATAGATATGACAGAAGTAGCTATGAGAATAGAAGCGTTAAGAGCGGAAATGAGAAAGAGAAATATGTCAGTGTACGTAGTGCCTACAGCAGACTTCCATGAGTCTGAATACGTACATGACTATTTTAAAGCGAGAAAATACCTTACGGGGTTTACTGGATCTGCAGGTGAAGCGGTGATCACATTAGAGGAAGCAGGCCTTTGGACTGATGGCAGATATTATATTCAGGCGGAAAGACAGCTTCAGGGAAGCGGTGTGGAACTTTTCCGCGCAGGCATGGAAGGAGTTCCAACAATCAGTGAATACGTTAAGGAAAAGCTTGTAGAAGGCACTGCCCTTGGTTTTGATGGCCGTGTTGTAAATGCAGAAGCTGGCAAAAATTATGAATCTATTGCCAAAGAGAAAGGTGCGTCCTTATCTATCACTGAAGATTTGGTTGACATAATATGGAATAACAGACCAGCATTTCCAACAAATCCAGCTTTTATTTTAGACGAAAAGTATGCAGGTGAAAGTGCATCTTCTAAACTTGCTAGAGTAAGAGAAGAAATGGTGAAAGCAGATGCTAAATGGCATGTATTGTCCTCTCTTTATGATATCGCTTGGTTATTGAATGTGCGTGGGGCAGATATTACAAATGTACCTGTAGTAATTTCATATGTATTAATGAGTGATAAAGATTGTTTCTGGTATGTAAAACCAGAGATTTTCAAACCAGTGGAAGAATCAGATAAGCAGGTTGTGAAAAACTTTGAGAAATTGCTTCCAGAAAATGCCAGAGATTGGGATGGGTATTTGAAAGAACATGGTATCACTGTAAAATGTTACGATGACATTTACGATGACCTTTCAAAGATATCTGCGGGTGAAAGTATCTTGCTGGAAATGGGTAAAGTAAACACAAAGCTTCGCCTAAGCATTCAGGATGGCGTAACTGTTATTGATAAGGTTAATCCAGAAGAACTGATGAAAGCCATCAAAAA
>JAZQSD010000083.1:0-4900 GCA_045629925.1 Eubacterium sp. | reverse complement strand
ACTTCTCTGTCATAGTCAAAAACATCCAGGTTGTCATAAGGAACATGAGACTGACAAGAAAAAATCAGTTCATCCAGACATTCCTTTGTAAGTGTAACCTCTTTCTCATATCCAATGCGCGCAAGGCACGCCTTCACTTGTTCTTCGTTAAAAAACATATTCTTTATCCTTTTATCTCGTCATCGTTTTTTTAATCAATGTTATTTATTCAACAGGCCATGCTTTACTTACAATAACTCTTTCAGCAGCTGGTTTACCATACCTGGATTTGCCTTGCCCTTCATAGCCTTCATTGTCTGGCCTACAAGGAATCCGATGGCTTTTTCTTTGCCATTTCTGTAGTCTTCTACAGACTGTGGATTGTCTTTGATCACCTGTTCAACAGTTGCGCGAAGTGCGCCTTCGTCATTAACAGTCTTTAATCCTTTTTCTTCTACGTACTTGTCAGGATCAATGTCGTTCTTGAAGATTTCTTCAAAAACTTCTTTTGCAACTGTGCTGTTGATTGTTCCTGCATCTGCAAGATTGATCAGTTTTGCAAGGTTTGCTGCAGAGTATGGAATCTCATTTGGATCCATTCCGTTTTCTTTTAACAGACGCATTGTCTCAACCATAAGCCAGTTGGAAACTTTCTTTGGTTTGCTGCAGATCGCTGTTGTCTCTTCGAAAACGTCTGCCATTCTCTTGTAGTTTGTAATGATATCAGCATCGTATTCTGGAAGTTCGTATTCTACCATGTAACGCTGCATCTTTTCTTCACGGAACTCTGGCTGTTTTGCACGGATCTCATCTAACCATTCATCGCTGATAACGATTGGAACCAGGTCTGGTTCTGGGAAGTAGCGGTAATCCTGTGCATCTTCTTTGGAACGCATTGCGTAGGAAGCGCCTTTGGCGTCATCCCATCTTCTTGTTTCCTGCACAACCTGCTTACCAGCTTCCAGAAGATCCATCTGACGATTTTTCTCACCTTCAATGGCTCTTGCAATAGCGCTGAAGGAGTTTAAGTTCTTCATCTCTGTTCTTGTACCGAACTTTTCTGTTCCTACTTCACGAATGGAAAGGTTTACGTCTGCACGCATAGAGCCTTCCTGCATCTTACAGTCAGAAGCGCCAAGATACTGGATTGTTGTGCGGAGTTTCTCAAGGTAAGCCACAACTTCTTCCGCAGAGCGCATGTCTGGCTCGGATACGATCTCAATCAGAGGCACGCCGGAACGGTTAAAGTCAACCAGTGAGCAGTCGTCCCAATCATCATGAACAAGCTTGCCTGCATCTTCTTCCATATGGATCTCATGGATACGGATCTTCTTTGGTCCATTCTCTGTCTCAATTTCTACATAACCATTTCTGCAGATTGGCTGATACAGCTGAGAGATCTGGTAGTTCTGTGGGTTATCTGGGTAAAAATAATTCTTTCTGTCAAATTTGCAGTACTGTGTGATATCGCAGTTTGTTGCAATACCTACTGCTGCCGCGTATTCTACAACCTGCTTATTCAAAACAGGAAGAGAACCTGGCATACCTGTACAAACAGGACATGTATGTGCATTTGGAGCCGCACCGAAAGCAGTGGAGCATCCACAGAAAATCTTTGTCTTTGTGGCAAGTTCTACATGAACTTCCAAACCGATGACGGTTTCGTACTGTTTACTCATACTTGCGCACCTCCTACATTTCTGCCAGCGGACATCTCTGATACTTGTGAGTCTGTTCAAAGCTGTACGCTGCACGAATAATTTTCTTTTCTTCGAAACAATCTCCGATCAACTGCAGACCGATTGGAAGCCCCTTAGCGTCCATGCCGCAAGGAACTGTAATACCAGGAAGACCTGCAAGGTTCACAGAAATTGTGTAGATATCACCAAGATACATCTTGATTGGATCACTTAAAGACTCTCCTAACTTAGGTGCTGTTGTTGGAGCAGCAGGTCCAAGGATCACATCATATTTTTCAAAAGCTTCGTCAAAAGCTTTTTTGATCAGAGCTTTTGTTCTTAAAGCTTTCAGATAGTAAGCATCGTAGTAGCCAGAGCTTAATACGAAAGAGCCCAGCATAATACGACGTTTTACTTCTGGACCAAAACCTTCGGAACGAGTCTTTTTGTACATGTTATGAAGGCCATCATAGTTTTCTGCACGATAGCCGTACTTCACGCCTTCGAAACGAGCCAGGTTGGAGCTTGCTTCTGCAGAAGCGATAACATAATATGCAGGGATCGCATATTCAATCAGGGCCAGGTCGAATTCTTCTACGATGGCACCTTTTTCTTCCAATGCTTTCGCAGCTGCCATAACAGCTTCTTTTACTTCTGGATCAAGACCTTCTCCCATGTAATCTTTAGGGATACCGATTCTCATGCCTTTTACATCGTCAACAAGGGCAGATGTAAAATCATATTCACGTTCCACAGATGTGGAATCTTTTTTATCATAACTGGAAATCACTTCCAGAATTGTTGCGCAGTCTGTAACGTCTTTTGCCACTGGTCCAATCTGGTCCAAAGAAGAACCATAAGCGATCAGACCGTAACGGGATACGGTTCCGTAGGTTGGTTTGATACCTGTGATACCGCAGAAAGAACTTGGCTGACGGATGGATCCGCCTGTGTCAGAACCAAGGGCATAGAAGCATTCTTCTGCAGCTACAGCCGCACAGGAACCGCCGGAAGAACCGCCTGGAACGTGTTCTGGATTCCATGGGTTTCTTGTAACACCATAAGCAGATGTCTCTGTTGTACTGCCCATAGCGAACTCGTCCATGTTTGTCTTTCCAAGGATTACAGCACCGGCTTTCTCCAGATTGATAACCGCTTCTGCTGTAAATGTTGGAACAAAATTATTTAAAATCTTGGAACTGCATGTTGTCAGCATTCCAGTTGTACACATATTATCTTTGATGGCCACTGGCACACCTGCCAAAGGTCCGTCAAGTTCGCCCGCATCAATGAGAGCCTGCACTTCTTCTGCACGCTTTAATGCGCCTTCTTCATCTACTGTCACGTAAGCGTTGATCACGTCTTCGTGCTTTTTGATCTGTTCTAAAGAAGCAAGGACCGCTTCCTTAACAGTCACTTCTTTTGCTTTTATCTTCTTGCCTAATTCAACGGCTGTTAAACTTGTTAAGCTCATCTATATTCTCCTCACTTATTACTCTACTGTCTTTGGCACCTTGAAGGCTCTTTCCTTCTTGTCAGGTGCATTGGCAAGAATATTCTCATAGTCATCCCCGTTTGTGACAACGTCTTCACGGAACACGTTATTTACTGGGAAAACATGGGACATTGGCTCAACGCCAGTTGTGTCCAGCTCATTTAATTTATCAATGTAATCCAGCATATTGCCCAGATCCTGTTTTGCCTTTTCTTTTTCCTCGTCAGAAAGCTCCAGTTTTGCTAAGATTCCAACGTATTCGATTGTTTCATCGCTAATAATATTCGCCATACTGTTCTCCCTCCTGTGGCACCACATATTCACTTGGTGTCATCTCAAGCACGTTGCCCTCATTTGATATACGGACATAAGTGCCCTCTTCTATTGTTACGTTTCTCACCACGTAAGCATAATAATCAGCATCGTCTTCATATGGAATTGATGTATCCTTAATCAGATAACTCTGCCAGTAATATTCATCCCCGTACTCATCTATATCATACAGATCTACACAATCCCAACCGCCACCATGCAAAGCAAAGTCATACACTCCAGCAGGAAAATCTTCTCCTGCCATAAGCCCCCCTGCCTCATAGTGTTCCGCAGAAACCAGCACACTGTCTGTCAGCGGATTCTCCATCATCTCCCGCTGCACACCTGCATTGTCAGTGGTAATGTACAGTTCTAAAGATCCATCCACATACAGGGTGGCTCCATTGTAAAGATGGATGTTTTCAATCCTTGGGTATCCATCTTCTCCATAGCAATCCATATCCTCATAGATATAGAAACTGTTTTCCCAGTCATCGATGCCGATATAGCCCTGGCCTTCTTCTGCTACAAAGGTATAATTACCTTCCGGCAAATGGAATCCTATAACATAATTTCCAGCAACAAGAGCATTGTCATGGAACACGCCTGTCTCTTCCAATTCATATGTGGCATAGTCATAGTAAGAATCATCCACCACCATGTACTCACCGTACAGTTCTGTAGGATAACTTACTTCCTCTTCCCACATATCTACAAATTCTTCCACTACCTCGTTCATTGATTTGTTCACAAGGTTGTCAAAGAAGCTGTTATCTAAAGCAACCAATCTGGCCATATTACCTGCTACAACAAGAATCACGATCACAATGATAGTTACCGCCACAATTTTCCCTGGAGAAACCTTGCGGCCGCCACTCTCCCGGGCCTTTCTTCTTGCGCTGTCTGACTCGCTGTGCACATGTGTCAACGGCTGATTGTCACAACTGCTTTCATTCAAATAATAATTCTGGGCTCGCTGTCTCTGAGGCATCCCACACTCGGTGCAGACACCTTTGGAAACTCTTCCGCCACACAAAAAACATCTGATTTTTGCCATAACCAATTCCTCCTTCTTTCGCCAACCGAACACCTGCATGCAGTTAGCCCATGATAAATGGTTATAATCCGTACTATATTATCACAAGTGCCCATGTCTTTCAAGGTTCTTCACAACAAAGAAAAGCCTGAACTCAGGACTTTTTGCCGTGAGTTCAGGCTTTGATTTTAATATTGGTTACGCGATTAACATGTTCTTAAGAACTGAATTTTTCTTCGGATTGCATTCGCCATATCAGAATCATACAACGAATACAATTCTTCCAAACGCTGTTTATTCTGACAAATCTTTATCTTCTGCCGTTCAAAGACACCCAATCGTTCAGCCCAGAATCCTTTGCCGCTGGAATCTATCTGATTTTGACAATCGGCATTTTCT
>JAZQSD010000082.1:0-16816 GCA_045629925.1 Eubacterium sp. | reverse complement strand
AGATGAATTTCTGGCAGATGATTCTATGGGGACTCAGCAATCTGTAAATATTGGAGTAATGCCTTCTGCAGAATCTCAAGCTATAGATGCTGTCAGTCATGTAGAACTGATGCGAAGACTGCACAAGTGTCCGGAGCCTTTTAGAGAGATTTTGTATTTGAGGATATTCGGAAATCTGTCTTTTAAAGAAATCGGTGATATTGTAGGGCAAACAGAGAACTGGGCTCGCGTCACATTTTACCGAGGAAAAGAGCGATTGCGAAAGGAGATAGAAAAAGATGAAACATAAGATTCCTTGTGAAATTATACAGGATTTGCTTCCTTCCTATGTAGATGATTTGGTAAGCGATGTTACAAAAACAGAAATAAAAGAGCATATTGATTCCTGTGAAACATGCAAACGGATTTTAAAAGATATGAAGCACCCAATGGGTATAGAAGAAGGGGATTGGCTTTTTCAGGAAGAGAAAAAACAAGAAGAAAAAGAGCTTGATTTTCTGAGAAAAACAAGAAGGCATTCTCTTTTTATAGCTATTGGTTGCATGATCGCTGCTATAGTAATAGCGGGTGTAATAATTTTTGCAAATATATATTTGGTAGGAACGCCAATAGATCCTAATACAGTAGCTTGTAATGTTAAAGTAGAAGACCAGACAATTACAATGCAAGGACGTCTCTTAGAAGAGGGGCAATGTTTTACGAGTGTTGAGTTTGTGGAAGAGGACGGAGTTGTTACGTTATTTTTAGAGGGTGCAAAAGATGCCAAAATGTTTGCAAGGCCAAATGAGTTTTCATTAAGCTATGATGCAGAGATGCCTTTTGTACAGATAGAACTGAATAACAGAGTTGTATGGGAAAACGGAGTTCCTATAGACAGATTTACAGTAGATGTGTTCAAGACTAGACACGATTATGTAGGAGACATGGTTGCCAATAATCAGACTGCAAGTGCGTTAGGAATAATGTATGATTTCGATTATATAAACGAGCTGCAGACGGCAAAAACCCCGTATGAATGGATATTTGTACTGCAAGATACTCCTAGGTATTCTCAAGAGCAGGCAACCGGGTTAATGGAGTATTATGCGACGGTTATTTTTGCTATGATTAGCAATTTAGATGTTGTAACTTTTGAGAATCCGGATGGTTCTATCTATGCTACTTATACAACCATGGAAATTAGCAAAAATCTGGGGATAGATGTTAAGAAGTGTGGTGAATCCCTGGCAGATTTTCAAATGTTGCTGGAAACGGTTGGCCTGGATAAATTAAAAAATTAACATAAATTTTACACAAAGAAGGTTTTAATTTTTTCATGAATGAAGTATGTTAAATGTATAGTATATAATTTTGAAAAGAGAAAGAACCTTGAGGTGTTAGATTGACTTATAACGATATTAAGAATAATAAAGAAATACGAGCTTTTATCAAAAAAGGCAGCGATAATTTGAGAGTACTTGGATTTACAGATCATTCAGAAGCACACTGCGCACTGGTTGCTGAGCGAGCAGGTCAGGTGCTGGAAGTGTTTGGTTATTCTGAACATGAGATAGAACTGGCAAAGATTGCTGGATTCATGCACGATATGGGAAATGCAGTGAATCGTTCACGTCACGGTGAATACGGAGCATTGTTGGCCAACGAGCTGTTGAAAGATACAGATATGTCTTTGGAAGACAGAGTGACCATCGTGTCTGCTATCGGTAATCACGATGAAGGCACTGGCGGAGCGAAGGATGTGATCTCGGCAGCACTTATCATAGCCGATAAGACGGATGTGCGCCGAAATCGTGTGATAAACAAGGAAAAAGAAAAGTTTGACATTCATGACCGTGTAAACTATGCGGTTACAAAGAATTCATTGGATATCAATGTTGAAACAAAAGTGATTTCCCTGAATCTGGAACTGGATGAAAATATCTGTACTATGTATGAATATTTCGATATCTTCCTTGGGCGAATGATTATGTGCCGAGGCGCAGCAGAGATGCTTGGGGCAAAGTTTAAGCTGACTGCAAATGGCAGCAAAGTATTGTAAATAAGAGCGGTGACACATCCTGGCGGAGTAACTTCTGCGAGGATGTGTTTTTTTGTGCAAGAAAACTGGTCTTGTGAAAAATGGGAAATTGACTTGTTGTCAGCAAGCCACTATAATCTAGATGATATGAAAGACAGTAACGTATATTATTTTAATCAACTGAATAAACAGCAAAAACAGGCTTATCATGCAATGAAAGCAGGTCTTACGTCTCTGGCCACATCTTTTATGGTGCCTCGCCTTGACGGGAGAGAATTATCTGATATCTATTTCAAATTGCGCATGGATCAACCGGAGATTTTTTATTCTGTAAAGTTTACTTACAGATATTACAAAGACTCTGAGAACGTGGAGATGATTCCAGAGTATATTTTTGAAAAAAATAAGATCAAAGACCACATTCAGGCCATGGAAGCCAGAGTAAAGAAGCTTGCAAGGGCGGCAGAGAAGATGAATGAGAAGGAAAAAGAACTGTACATTCACGATTTTATCTGCCAGAATGTCCGCTATGATAAGTTGAAAAAAGCCTATTCTCACGAAATTATCGGTCCTTTGGGACAAGGGGTGGGAGTCTGTGAGGGAATTGCCAAAGCGGTAAAGATTCTTTGCGATGCCCTTGGAATTTGGTGCATTATAGCTGTCTCTGATAACAATCCGGAGAAAAATATCAAGTATCGCCATGCCTGGAATGTTGTGAGGATCGGCGGCACTTATTATCATTTGGACGCAACCTTTGATAATTCACTGGGGAAAGAAGGACAGGTTCGATACGATTATTTTAATCTTAGCGACAGCCAGATTTTTAGAGATCACGAACCGGTAATCTGGAAGATACCATCCTGTCCTGATCACGATAGTTTTTATTATAAAGAGAAAAAAATGTCTTTTACAAAGATGGAAGACGTGAGAAAACGTGCAGCCCAAGCTGTGAAAAAAGGAAAAACCCTTATTTTTCACTGGCGAGGCGGATATCTTACCAGAGATGTGTTAAATGAGATGCTTGAGATCTTTAAAGAAGAAGGGACAAAAAAAGAAAAACATATGAGACTTTCTCTGAATTGGTCACAAGCAGTGTTGCAGCTTTCTTTTGTTGATCAGCTTCCGGATACGCAGGTAGAAATGCAGGAAGCCAACGAGGGAGAACAGTTTGGTGATTCCTCCGAAGAGACATCTGAGGAATAATACATTTTTATGAGGGAATAACGATGATTAAAGTAGAAAACTTATCCTATTCTGTACCAGAAAAAGATTTATACAAGAAGATTTCTTTTACCATTGAGCAGGGGCAACACTGTGCGCTGATCGGCAGCAATGGTACAGGAAAGACTACTTTAGTGGACATGATTATGGACACAGAAGAGGAATATTTATACAAAGGCAAGATTATTAAGGCAGATAATATCCGCATTGGCTATGTAAGCCAGTTTGCAAAACAGGAAAAAGAACAGGCTATCACAGTGTTTGATTACCTGTGCCAGGATTTCCTTGCCATGTTAAAAGAGCAGGAGATTCTTTGCGATAAGATGGCAACAGAAACAGATCTTGATGATATTTTTGAAAAATATCAGGAAGCCTTGGATGCTTTTCAGGCTGTGGACGGAGATAACTATGAAAGCAATATCCGCAAGCAGTTAAAACTTGCCGGTTTGCAGCATTTAGAACAGTTAGAACTGAGTGTATTAAGCGGTGGGGAATACAAACTTCTGCAGGTTGTAAAGCAGATGCTCATGTTCCCAAGCGTGCTGATTATGGACGAGCCAGACGTGTTCCTTGATTTTGACAATTTAAACGGTCTTCGTCAGCTGATCAATACCCACAAAGGAACTTTGCTTGTAATCACACACAACCGTTATCTGTTAAATAACTGTTTTGATAAGATACTCCACTTGGAAGATGCTCTGTTACAGGAGTTTGAAGGAAGCTATATTGATTATAGATATGCGCTTTTAGAGAAAAAAGTGAAGTTGCAGGAACAGGCAGAAGCAGATATGGAAGAGATCAAAAGAAACCGTCAGGTGGTGGAACGTATGCGTGCCCAGGCCACACGTATGGACAACGCTTCTTTAGGTCGAGCCCTTCACGCCCGAGTATCTTATCTTGAACGATTACAGGTTCGCAGAACAAAAGAACCATTCGTAGATGTGAATCAGCCTGAGATTATGTTTCCACTTTACGATGTGATGGCAGATAAGTGTTCGGAAGAGTCTGCTCATATGGAAATGGACACACAGGATACTCTTGAATGTGTAGAACGCGCTGATATTCAGTCAGCACCATTGATTTCCGTGACAGATTATCAGGTGTCCTTTGATGATCTTTTGTTAGAACATGTTTCATTTGATATCAAACCAGGGGAAAAGATTGCCATTGTTGGTCCAAATGGAACTGGAAAGACAACGTTGCTTCGTGAGATTTTTAAAAATGACAATCCAGCTATCAAGATCAGTGAAGATACAAAGATTGGATTCTTATCCCAGCTTCACGGGGAAATGTTCAATGAAAATCACACTGTTTTTGAAGAGATGGAAGAGATTGGTTTTGACACAGAAAATCAGGCTGCAGAATATTTGGAGACATATCTTTTTAACAAAGAAGCATTAAGCAAACGTATCCATATGCTCTCCGGTGGTGAGAAAAACCTGCTTCAGATTGCCAAAATCGCTCTTACAGAGACCAATCTTTTGCTTTTGGATGAACCAACAAGTCATCTTGACACCTATGCCCAGGAAGCTTTGGAAAGTGCCATTGCTGAGTACAAAGGTGCCGTGCTGATGGTTTCTCATGACTTTTATAATATTGCAAATTCTGTGGACTATGTTCTGTATGTGGAGGATAAGACCATCCGTCGCATGAGTTGTCGTGCTTTCAGAAAAATGATCTATGCAAATCATTTTGACAGAGATTATCTGGAACTTGAGCAGAAGAAAAAAGAACTTGAGATCAAAGTGGAGAGATATCTTAAGGATGGAGATCTGTTCCATGCAAAGAAATTCTGCGAAGAGTTAGAACCAGTGATTGCCAAGTTTAGAAAGTAATGGAAATTCTCGTGTAAAAGGGCAGTAAAATGAAAGAATTATCAATTGCACTACAAACGGATATCAAGACCCCGCTCTATGAGCAGATCTATGAGGCTATCCGCATGGATATTCTCCACGGAAAGATTGCCAAAGGGGAAAGACTGCCATCCACCAGATTTCAAGCCCAGTATCTGCAGGTCAGCAGAAGTACGGTGGAACTGGCTTATGAACAGCTTCTTTCTGAAGGATATATTTATTCGGAGCCATACAGAGGGTATTTTGCATGTGATGTACAGGATTTGTACCAACTTGCAGATTTAAGAAAAAGTGATTCTGAATCTGTGAGAATGCTCCGTGGACAAGGGGAGATAGAAGAGTACAGAATAGATTTTTCACCAAACGGTATTGAGTTGTCCCAGTTTCCATATGGAGCTTTAAGTAAGATTATGAAGAATCTGCTTATAGATCAAAGTGAGACGATTTTGCTCAGCAGCGAATCCTTTGGAGATATCAATCTTCGAAAAGCTATCAGTGAGTATCTATACAGATCTCGAGGCGTAAACTGTATTCCGGAACAGATTATACTGGGCGCAGGAAATGAGTATTTGCAGATTCTATTGTCTCAGATTCTTGGGACAGAAGGAACCGTTGCCATGGAATCCCCTACCTACATGCAGGCCTACAAAACCTTTTCCAATCTTGGATATACGATCCATGAGATCGATGTGGATAAAGAGGGTATGAATGTGGAACTGTTGGAAGAATCAGATGCTCGCATCGCCTACGTGATGCCATCACATCAGTTCCCGTTGGGGACAGTTATGACAATGAAACGAAGACTGGAAATCCTCAACTGGGCAGCCAAGGAAAAAGATCGATATATTATTGAAGACGATTATGACAGTGAATTCCGTTACAAAGGAAAACCAATTCCAGCATTACAGGGAATGGATAAAGCGGGCAGAGTTATTTATCTGGGAACCTTTTCTAAAGGGATTGCTCCTGCGGTGCGAATCAGCTATATGGTTTTGCCAATGGAACTGATTGAAAAGTATAAAACTACCTGCGGATTTTATTCCTGCACAGTTCCAACACTGATGCAGCAGGCAGTGTATCAGTTTATCAAGGAAGGTCACTTTGAGAAAAATCTTAACAGAATGCGAGGGGTATATAAGGCAAAGCATGATTTTATGCAGAATGAATTGCGCAAATACCCATGGGTGATCAGTATTAAGGGAGAAAATGCTGGCCTTCATTTCCTTGTGAAAGTCAATACATCAAAACCGGAAAAAGAGATTATAGAGAATTTAAAAGCAGCAAGAATCCGTGTTTACGGTATTTCTGAATATTTTATTGGAAAGAAAAAAGCATATTCAAAACCAATGCTTCTTCTAGGCTATGGCGGTTTGACGGAAGAAGAAATGCGGGAAGGAATTGCAATCCTGGCCAAAGAATTTAAATAAAAAAGAAAAGTAATAAAATAGAAAAGCTGTCGTACTTTAGCGGGTACGACAGCTTTTTTAATCTAAATAGTCAATGCTTATTTGTTTGCTTCAACTTCAGCGTATTTCATTGCGCGAACTTTCAGTGGAAGACCGAACAATGTGATGAATCCGTCTGCATCGTGGTGGTCATAGAGATCACCAGTTGTAAAGCTTGCTAAAGATTCGCTGTAGATGGAGTATGGAGATGTTGTTCCAGCTTTGATGATATTGCCTTTGTAAAGCTTGAACTTAACTTCACCAGTTACGTATTTCTGAGTGGATGTAACAAATGCCTGGATTGCTTCACGAAGAGGTGTGAACCATTTTCCTTCGTATACAATCTGTGCGAATTTGTTGCCCATATCTTTCTTTGTTTCCATAGTTGCACGGTCAAGAACAAGTTCTTCTAACTGCTGATGTGCTTTCATAAGGATTGTTCCGCCTGGTGTTTCATACACGCCGCGGGATTTCATACCAACAACACGGTTTTCTACGATGTCAACGATACCGATGCCATGTTTGCCGCCAAGAACGTTCAGTTCAGAAATGATTTCAGAAACTTTCATTTCTTTGCCGTTTAGTGTCTTTGGAACGCCAGCTTCAAATGTCATTGTTACGTATTCGCCTTCATCAGGAGCTTTCTCAGGTGTTACGCTGAGCATAAGAAGGTGATCGTAGTTTGGCTCGATGGAAGGATCTTCCAGTTCAAGACCTTCATGGCTGATGTGCCATAAGTTACGGTCACGGCTGTAGCTCTGACTTGCATTGAATGGAAGGTCAATGCCGTGTGCCTGGCAGTAAGCGATTTCGTCTTCACGGGATTTCATGTTCCAGTTGTCCATTCTCCAAGGAGCGATGATCACTAAGTCTGGAGCAAGTGCTTTGATACCAAGTTCAAAACGGATCTGATCGTTGCCTTTGCCTGTAGCGCCGTGGCAGATAGCAGAAGCACCTTCTTTTCTAGCGATGTCTACTAACGCTTTTGCGATACCAGGACGAGCCATGGATGTTCCAAGTAAGTATTTGTGTTCGTATACAGCGCCAGCCTGTACGCATGGCATGATGTATTCGTCACAGAATTCGTCGATAATGTCTACAATATATAATTTGGAAGCGCCGGAGTATGTAGCTCTTTCTTCAAGCCCATCTAACTCTTCGCCCTGACCGCAGTTGATGCAGCAGCAGATAACTTCGTAATCGTAATTTTCTTTTAACCAAGGGATGATGGCAGTAGTATCAAGACCGCCTGAATATGCTAATACAACTTTTTCTTTCATGATTTATACTTCCTTTCAAAAGATACTTCGAATGTAATCAATGTGATTACTATACACCAACTTTTTTTAGAATGCAAGTGTAATAATATACATATTTTTCAAATATTTATACATGTGCTTGTACAAAGGTTACAGAAATAAAAAAATACGTGAAAAACCTTTAAAAATAAATTTTAATGTGCTATAGTATCGTAAATGCTATGAAAAGGCATTGTTTTTATTGCATATTACATATGAAAAATATGCATAAATATGCAGAAAAGATGCATATGTGCATATTATAAGGAAAAGACAATGAAAATATATGCAAAAAGTGAGGGATTTATATGATTAAAGCAGGAATTATCGGGGCAACAGGTTATGCCGGTGCAGAACTTGTTCGTTTGCTCTTAGGACATAAAGAAGTGGAGATCAAATGGTATGGCTCTCGCAGCTATATTGATCAGCAGTATGCATCTATCTATCAGAATATGTTTGAGCTTGTGGATGCGGCCTGTATGGATGACAACTTAGATGAACTGGCAAAACAGGTAGATGTTATCTTTACAGCTACACCTCAGGGATATCTGGCATCCGTTCTGACAGAAGAGATTTTAAGTCAGGTGAAGATCGTAGACTTGAGTGCAGATTTTCGTATTAAAGATGTATCTGTATATGAAGAGTGGTACAAGATTGAACACAAGAGTCCACAGTTTATTGAGGAAGCTGTGTATGGTCTGTGTGAAATCAACAGAGAGAAAGTAAAGACAGCCCGTCTGGTTGCTAATCCAGGATGCTATACCACATGCTCTATTTTGACAGCGTACCCTCTTGTAAAAGAAGGTCTCATTGATACAGATACATTAATTGTAGATGCCAAATCAGGAACATCCGGAGCAGGAAGAGGCGCTAAGGTTGCCAATCTGTTCTGTGAAGTGAATGAAAATATGAAAGCATATGGTGTCGCAAGTCATCGCCACACTCCTGAGATTGAGGAGCAGCTCGGCTATGCAGCCCAAAAACCAGTTTATATCAACTTTACGCCTCATTTGGTGCCAATGAACCGTGGTATCCTGGCGACAGAATATGCAACGTTAAAACGAAAAGCGGACGGCACACTGCCAACTTATGATGAGATAAAAGCAGTATATGACAAATATTATAAAGAAGAGAAGTTTGTCAGAGTGCTGGATAAAGACGTTTTACCAGAAACCAAATGGGTGGAAGGCTCCAATTATGTGGACATCAATTTCAAAATTGATGAGAGAACAGGCCGTATCATTATGATGGGCGCTTTAGATAACCTTGTAAAAGGCGCAGCAGGACAGGCGGTTCAGAATATGAATCTTTTGTTTGGCTTTGATGAAGCAGAAGGATTGAAGTTAGTTCCGATGTTCCCATAAGTTAAAGTATCCGCCAAAGGGATAGATGCTTTGAATACATTTTGAAAGGATTACAGGTCTATGGATATCAAGATCCGAACTATGACAATCGAAGATTATGATGAAGTAGCTGCCCTGTGGCATACGATTCATGGATTTGCCATCCGAAGTGTGGATGATTCCTATGAGGGGATTCATAAGTTTCTGAAACGCAATCATGACACTAGCGTAGTTGCAGTGGCACAGGGTAAGATTGTGGGAACCATCCTTTGCGGACATGACGGCAGATGCGGATATTTTTACCATGTGTGTGTTCATGAAGATTTCCGGAAGGAAAACGTAGGGGAACAGATGGTAGAAGCGGCAAAGAAACGTCTCATGGATGAAGATATTTGCAGAGTAAATCTTGTTGCATTTAAAACCAATAAAGCGGGGAATGCTTTTTGGCAGAGCTTAGGATGGAACGAGAGAGACGTGAATTATTATGACTGCATTTTAAATATGGATAATACAATGAAGTTTAATCCATAAAAGTTTATATAAAAAGAAGACGACAGTAGTTTTCGGGAGGAATAAAATGTTAAAGAAATCAACAATGGACGCAATCATGGAGAAGGCAGAAGTATTGGTGGAGGCGCTTCCATATATCCAGCGGTTCAATCGCAAGATCATCGTTGTTAAATATGGCGGCAGTGCAATGGTTGACGAAGAATTGAAACGTCACGTGATCCAGGATGTTACATTGTTAAAACTGGTTGGTTTTAAGCCAATCATCGTACACGGCGGAGGTAAAGAAATCAGCCGTTGGGTGGAAAAAGCAGGTATGGTGCCTGAATTTGTCAACGGTCTTCGCAAGACGGATGAAGCAACCATGGAGATTGCGGAGATGGTATTAAACAAAGTTGGTAAATCTCTGGTTTCTCTGGTGGAAGAACTTGGCGTTCTGGCAATCAGTATCAGCGGAAAAGATGGCGGCATGCTGAAAGTGAAGAAGAAACTCAGTGATGGACAGGATATCGGGTATGTTGGCGAGATTACAGAAGTCAATCCAAAGATTCTGATGGATCTTATCGAGAAAGATTTTCTTCCTATCGTATGTCCAATTGGTTTGGATGAGAATTTCTGTACATACAATATCAATGCAGACGATGCTGCCTGCGCTATTGCAAAAGCAGTTAACGCAGAAAAATTAGCTTTTCTTACAGACATTGAAGGCGTGTATGCGAACCCTGACGATAAGGACAGCCTGATTTCAGAGCTCACTGTCGAGGAAGCAAAAGATCTTCTCACAAGCGGATTTGTCGGAGGAGGCATGCTTCCAAAATTAAATAACTGTATTGATGCAGTGGAAAATGGTGTTTCCCGTGTACATATTTTAGATGGACGAATCGCACATTGTCTGCTTCTTGAAATCTTCACAAACAAAGGTGTGGGAACCGCAATTTTGGCAGAAGAGGAGAGCAAGTACGATGGTAACTAAGCAAGAATATATTAATACAGCGGAAGAACATCTGCTCCATACATATAATCGTTTTCAAACGGTGTTAAAAAAAGGTGAAGGCGTTTATCTCTATGATATAGATGATAAGAAATATCTTGATTTTGCAGCAGGTATTGCTGTTTGTTCTATCGGATATGGTGATAAACGATACACAGATGCTGTGAAGAATCAGGTGGATCTGTTAAATCACACATCAAACCTGTATTATAATCCACCGATCATTGCGGCTGCCGAAAAATTGATTGCAGCGTCCGGAATGGACAGAGTGTTCTTTACAAACAGTGGAACAGAAGCTATTGAAGGCGCCATCAAAGCGGCGAAAAAATATGCATACACAAGAGATGGTTTTGCAGGGCATGAGATCATTGCCATGAACCATGCCTTTCATGGAAGAAGTTTGGGTGCACTGTCTGTAACAGGTACCAAACATTACCAGGAACCATTTGAGCCATTGCTTCCAGGAGTTCGTTTTGCGGAATACAATGATCTTGAAAGTGTAAAGGCACAGATTACGGACAAAACATGTGCAATTATTTTAGAAACATTGCAGGGAGAAGGCGGAATCTATCCGGCTTCAGAAGATTTTATCCGTGGAATTAGAACTCTCTGTGATGAACATGACATTCTTATGATCTGTGATGAGATTCAGTGTGGTATGGGTCGTACAGGTAAGATGTTTGCATGGCAGCACTATGGAATCAGACCAGACATTATGACCAGTGCAAAAGCACTTGGCTGTGGTGTTCCTGTAGGTGCATTTCTCATGACGGAAAAAGTGGCTGAGAAATCCCTTGTTCCTGGCGATCATGGCACTACTTACGGAGGCAATCCGCTGGTAGGAGCAGCTATCAGCGCAGTTTTTGATATCTATCAGGAAGATGGAATAGTGGAACATGTTAATCAGATTGCTCCTTATCTGGAACAGAAGCTGGAATCATTAGTGCAAGCTTATCCTTTTGTGAAAGAACGCCGCGGCCTTGGCCTTATGCAGGGGCTTGAACTTGACAGCGCTGTCTTAGTAGGACAGGTTTCTGCAAAAGCATTGGAGGCAGGTCTGATTGTAATCTCTGCCAGCAATAATGTGCTTCGTTTTGTACCACCTCTTGTAATCAAAGAAGAACATGTGGACGAGATGATTGAGAAGTTATCTGGTGTTTTTGATACATATCTTTAAGGAATAAATAAAACCAATCTGGGAAACTCTAAATAAAAATATTTGGAGGTTCCTATGATTGGTTTTTTTATTGCGATCATTTCAGGGATGCTTATGAGTATTCAGGGGGTTTTTAATACTGCAGTTACAAAAGAAACAGGATTGTGGCTGTCAAACAGCTGGGTGCAGCTGACGGCGCTGGGAGTCTGTGTAGTAGGGTGGCTTGCAACAGGAAGGACCCATATTGGCACCTTGTGGCAGGTTCAGCCTAAGTACTTATTGCTGGGAGGCGTGATTGGTGCATTTATTACGTTGACTGTAATCAAAAGCATGGAGTATATGGGGCCAGCGAAAGCAGTTCTTTTTATTGTGATCGCCCAGACAGCCTTCGCCTATTTAATAGAAGTGCTGGGTTTGTTTGGGACGGAAAAAGCAGATTTTTCAGCGCAAAAATTGATTGGTTTGTTGTTGGCAATCGGTGGTCTTATTGTGTTTCAATGGGAGAGAAAATAACTGTGATTTGAAGGTTCAGAAACATCTTAAGACTTTATAAAATTACTTGTAAATGAATGGAAATCAAAGTATTATGATTATGTGCATGGTTTTAGGAACTCGTTTGCCGCCTTAGTTTTGACAGGCAATGCAAAGGAGAGAAATGCAGAAAAATAGAATATGTTTTTTAGCGGTATGTTTTATGTCTGTGGCAGCGCTTTTCTTGTGGGGATGTGAATTTTCTAAGGAAGTGGTGCTGGAGCATGAAGCGCAGATTATGTCGGATAACCCATCGGAGGAAACGGAATCTGTGAACGTTGGGGAAGAGCAGATTTTTTCTGACGAAGATGAGACGGGAGACGTGGAAGTCGTTCAGATTTATATATATGTATGCGGTCAGGTTAACAATCCGGGGGTATACATAGCAGATTCAGATGCAAGGGTTTATCAGGCTATAGATTTGGCTGGAGGAGTTACTGATGAAGCGGATGTTTCTGCTATCAATCAGGCTCAGCGGCTACATGACGGACAAATGATATACGTGCCAAAAGAAGGAGAAACTGTCACTAGTTTGAAAAACGGCACTTTTCAGGCTGGAGAAAGCTCCTTTAATGAAATGATTAATATTAATACAGCCGGGCTGGAGGATCTGATGAGTCTTCCGGGAATCGGCGAGGGGAAAGCCCAAAAGATCCTGGAATACAGACAGGAGAATGGTTCTTTTCACACCACGGAAGAAATCATGAATGTGGAGGGAATCAAAGAGGGCACATATACAAAATTTAAAGACAAGATAACAGTTTAGGAGGAGTTGTGTTATGGCCAAAAAGGTTCTTGTTGTTGATGACGAAAAATTAATTGTAAAGGGAATCCGTTTCAGTTTGTTACAGGATGACATGGAAGTAGATTGCGCTTATGACGGTGAAGAAGCATTAGCTATGGCGAAGGAGAAAGCATACGATATTATTTTGCTGGATGTTATGCTTCCTAAGATGGATGGTTTTGAAGTATGCCAGCAGATTCGTGAGTTTTCTGATGTGCCTATCGTTATGCTGACTGCAAAAGGCGATGACATGGACAAGATTCTTGGACTGGATTACGGTGCAGATGATTACATAACAAAACCATTCAATATCCTTGAAGTTAAGGCAAGAATCAAGGCCATTATGCGTCGTACATCTAAGCCTATAGTTAAGGCAGAGAATCCAAATGTTATCGAAAATGGTGATTTAAAGATTGATTGCGAAAGCCGTCGTCTCTACATTTTAGGAAAAGAAGTAAATCTGACAGCCAAAGAGTTTGACCTGATGGAACTTCTTGTTAAGAATCCAAACAAAGTGTACAGTCGTGAGAATCTGCTGAATATTGTTTGGGGGTATGAATATCCAGGTGATGTGCGTACGGTAGACGTTCACGTTCGTAGACTCCGTGAAAAAGTAGAGTCTAATCCAAGCGACCCAAAATACGTTTACACAAAATGGGGCGTGGGATATTATTATCGTTCTGATAAAAAATAGGTGTTTATTTAATGAAAAAATATATATACCGCTACTTTAAGAGTATAGGTTTCAGGATTTTTATTTTAATTTGCATATTTGGTATTTTGCCTTGCTTTCTCTTGCGAGTGGGCGGGTTAAATGCCTATGAAAACAGAGCAGTAACTCTTAGAACTTCTGAGATTTCAGGACAGGCAAAGCTGATTGCAACTCAGATCGTATCCAATAACTATTTGGACAACACATCCATTCCGGCGGTAACGGCTCAGTTAGATCAGCTCTCCACTTTGTATGATGGACGAGTGCTGTTGATGGACGATTCCTTCAAGATTGTAAAGGATACATATGCCTTAGATGAAGGAAAGACAATTCTGTCAGAAGAGGTAATCCGCGCATACAGAGGTGAGACCGTTACAAAGTATGACCCGGAATATCACTATATTGAGTTAGCGATTCCTCTTGTTACTACCGATACAACTGACACCATCGGTGTTATGATGATCAGTATTTCCACAGAGAATATTGCTTTTAACATTCAGTATCTGAAGTCCAATCTTTTGCTTATTCAGCTGGTTCTTGGCATTCTTGTAATCGTGATCGGATTTGCCCTGACTATCCGTCTGGCGCGGCCGTTTGACATACTGTCAAGAAATATCAACGATACGCGATTGGGTTATATCGATGAGTTCGTTCATGTTAATACTTACACGGAGACAGAGCGTATCTCTGATGCTTGTCATAAGTTGTTAGAGCGAATGCAGGTTCTGGACAGTTCACGTCAGGAGTTTGTATCCAACGTGTCCCATGAACTTAAGACACCGCTTACTTCCATGAAAGTATTGGCGGACTCCCTCAATGGACAGGAAAATGTGCCGATTGAACTGTATCAGGAATTCATGCAGGATATTGCAGATGAGATTGACCGAGAGAACAAGATTATTACAGATCTTTTATCTCTGGTAAAAATGGACAAGACAGCAGCAGATATGAATATTGAACTGATCAATATCAATGATCTGTTAGAACTGATTATGAAACGTCTTCGTCCGATTGCAAAGAAGGCGAATGTGGATCTTGTGTTGGAGAGCTTCCGACCAGTTACTGCAGAGATCGATGAAGTAAAACTCTCATTGGCTCTGTCCAATCTTGTAGAAAATGCGATCAAATACAATCGCCCAGAGGGGTGGGTACATGTTTCTCTGAATGCTGATCATCAGTATTTTTATGTGAAGATTGAAGACTCCGGCATGGGTATTCCGGAGGAAGATCAGCTCCACATTTTTGAGAGATTTTACAGAGTGGATAAGTCTCATTCCAGAGAGATTGGCGGTACAGGTCTTGGACTTGCCATTACTAAGAATGCGATCGTAATGCACAAAGGTGCTATAAAGATCCATAGTGTAGAAGGGGAAGGAACAACCTTCATTGTAAGAGTACCTTTGAATTATATCGAGAGTTAGAGGAACTATGAAAAAATTTTTGTTTATTATAAAGATGGCTTTGATCGCATCTCTGACAGCAGGTTTGCTGGCCGTGGGCGGATGCGGAGAGACATACGATCCGACAGCTTTTGTTGTTTATTACATTAACGAAGGCAACAGTGAGCTAGTGACAAAGGGCTATGATCTTAAAAGTACACAGCTGGAAGGTCAGGTCCAGGAACTCATTGACGTAATGTCTCGAGATACTGGCAAAGTAGATCATGTAAAGCCAATAAAAAATGAATTGCAAATATTAAAATATGAATTGGCTGATGGTTATCTCACACTGCATTTTAATTCTGCCTATTCAGAGTTGGACAATGTATCAGAAGTTCTTTGCAGATCAGCTATTGTAAAGACGCTGATCCAGTTAGAAGGGATTAATGGTATCTGGTTCTATGTGAATGGAGCCCAGATCACTGATAGCAAGGGCAACCATATTGGCCTTATGAGTGAGAATTCCTTTGTGGATAACCCTGGAGAAAATATCGGCAATATCCAGGAAGCAGATCTGACATTGTACTACGCTTCTGAAGAAGGCGACGGGCTTGTTAAAGTTGTAAACAAAGTATATTCCAGCAGTAACGTATCCATGGAAAGAATGATTGTGGAGCAGTTGCTGAAACAGCCAAAGACAGAGGGTATTCAATCAGCCATTCCACAGGGAACACAGCTGATCAACGTATCTGTTTTGGATGGCGTTTGTGTAGTAAACTTTGATAACAATTTCATGACTCATAATTATGAGATTACAGAAGAAGTAGTTATTTACTCTATCGTTAATTCGCTGACAGAATTAAATACCATCAAGACGGTACAGATTGCGGTAGAAGGTGAAACCAATAAAGTGTATCGTGAGAAATACTCTTTATCAGAACAGTATCAGAGAGATCTGAGCTTTGTAATTGATGTGAACGATACAATCCAAGTAGTAGACGATGCGCCTGAAAAAGGAGGCGTATTGAATAATATTACAGAATAAAGTTTTTTTACAACAGAACATGGCCAGGGGCGTATTGCTCCTGGCTTTTTTGACCCTTATTCTAATTCGCTTTGTATGGCAGGAACAGGGATATGAGCAAGTGCAAGTAATTCCTGAAGGAGCTAAAGTCTTAGTGGAAGGGGATATCTATAAGAAAGATTTGAAAAAAGAGGGGTATTTGTATTATCTGAAAGATGTGTCAGTAAGGTTGGCAGAAGTTCCCAAGACAGAGCCTCTCATAAAATTAAATAAGGTGTGTTTAAAACTAAAAGATGACAGCTGTCAGATTGGACAAAAGATTATCTTTCAAACAGAACACCGGTGGATGGATCAAAGGAGAAATGAGGGAGCTTTTGATGAGCGGCAGTATTACCATAGTCTTGGAATTTCTACCTATTATTATTTAGATGGATCACCGCAGGTAGTAAAAGATATTCCTGCACCGATTCGGAATGGCTTGTTTCATATCAGGGAAAGCATCCGCAAAGTCTATGTTACAGAATTAAATGAAAAAGACGCAGGAATTCTTTCGTC
>JAZQSD010000081.1:0-20170 GCA_045629925.1 Eubacterium sp. | reverse complement strand
ATACTACAATGAAAAACGAATAAAGAAAAAGCTAGGATGGATGAGTCCAGTTCAATATAGACTTCATCTTCTAGCTGCATAAAGAAAACGAGACGACCGAAGTCGTCTCGTAAAAAGTCTAACTTTAAGGGGTCACCTCAACTTCGGTTCCTTTTTTATGTCCTTAGATTCTTATCTTGCCAGAAGGCATCCTTAACTCAGTGAGAACGCGCCGCCCTCTTTCGCTGTGACACTGATCTGGATACGACAATCAGCAAATGCCTGATAATTGATATCCAGCGTATATTCCACATCCAGCGAAATCTTCTGTTCTGTCTCAGCCAAATCAAACTTATTAGCGTTGATTCCCAGCATCAGATTTCCAAAAGGTGTTTCATAACAAGTAACATTTTTCTTGTTCTTTTCAAACACCATATGTACGTTTGATACACCGTTTTTCTTAAGTTCTAAATAATCATCATCAATTTTGATTCGGTTTTTTGTAACGCCATCGAACCCTTCCATCAGCTCATCAAACAGGATGTAGTGTTTACCATTTTTGTAATAGTACTCTCCTGGACTGATGACCTCGATTGGCTGTGCGTCTTTATCTGCATCTGCGTCTGCAATCTGAAGACCGCTGATTGCAACCAGTACATCTTTTGTCATTCTTTCTAGTACTCCTCTATCTGTATTACTTTTGTAGTATCAATCATATATGGCAGGATGGAGTTGGCAAAATTTCTGAACTTCTCTGCAGCATCGCTGACGAAAAATTCGTGAACCGGACCATCGAAATCACCCTGACCATCATTTAAAAGCCCCATATCATCCAAGAGGCGTTTTAGTTCAATAGCTGTCTCGTAGGCTGGGTTTACCAGATTCACATCTTCTCCCATAACCTGTCGTATTGTAGAGCGAAGAAGTGGATAATGAGTACATCCCATAATAAGAGTGTCAATCCCTGACTCTTTCAATGGTTCTAGATATCTATTCGCTACCTCGACAGTTACCGGATCTTTCATCCATCCTTCTTCCACCAAAGGAACAAATAATGGACATGGTTTGCCAAGAACCTGTGCCTGTGGCAAATGAGACTGTATCACTTTTGTATAAAGCTGGCTGGCAATGGTGCTCTCTGTTGCAATAACGCCAATCTTACCATTAGATGTAGCTTCTGCCGCCACTTTTGCTCCTGGTTTTAACACACCGATAATAGGAATGTCAATCTCTGAACGAATCTCCTCCAACGCCAGGGCACTGGCTGTATTGCAGGCAACCACAATCGCCTTCACCTGTTTGGTTTTCAAAAAACGGATAATCTGGCGAGAATATCTGATAATTGTATCTTTTGATTTGCTTCCGTAAGGAACTCTTGCTGTATCACCAAAATAAACGATTCTTTCATCTGGAAGCTGGCGCATGATCTCTCTTGCTACAGTCAGCCCGCCCACACCTGAGTCAAATACTCCGATTGGTGCATATGAAAGTGCTGATCTCTCATCCATCTGTTTATTTTCCATGGGATATCTCCTTCCTAGCTTTCCTGTGAAGTATGCCATGAACCATTCTATGCATACCACCCTATAGTGTACCTTTTTCTTGCTATTTTTTCAATACCCCCTTGTATCCCGCTTTCCTTCTATTGTTACCAACTTTTTCGCTAATTCCCTATCCTGTCAAAAAATTCTTGAAAGCGAAACGAAATCTGATAGTTTTTATTTTCCATGATCAGTTTATATTCCTCAGGCGCCAGCACTTTTTGAAGTTTCTCCGTTCCATCCTCTGACACCTGATACAGATTTCCTGAAAAGCACAGATTTGGATACAGAACACACCACCAGTTTTTCCCTTTTCCTTCTCCAATCACCACCCGAAGGGCCTGATAATTGCCAGCAGGGAAAACTGCATTGCCGTAGGCTTTTTCTGGGAAAAAGCAGGTTTCCAGTCTTGCTGACACGTCATAATCATATCCTTTTTCTAAAATCACCTTTTTCGCACATGCTTCTATCTCGTTTAAATGGTTCTCTAAGATCAGACAACTCTCAGACAGATTATCACTGTTACTTAACTTGGCTCCCACATATGTACCTACCTGATCCCGAACAGCCAGTTTCAATTCCTGATCCTCCTCAGAGTTGGAATTTGCAAGTACATGAAAGCGAAGCACTTTGTCTGCCACCTGCATCTGCATATGGCACATTGTTGTGATTCTGCCAACGCCGATAGCAAACACCACTGCTGCCGCAAAAAATAATAAACTTCTTTTTATACTCCATTTTTTATTGATATACATACAAAACTCCTTTTAACAAATTACTGTTAAAAGAAGTTTTGCCAATTATCTCCGTATTTAATCACGGTTCTTTATTTTAAGTTTCAATCATTTTTAATTGCACATCTATGACAGTCTCTAGTTTCTCTTCATAAAGATCTGGCTTGTCTTTGTATTCTTCCCACAGGCTGCGATTACATCCAGGCAACAGGATAAAGCTATCCGTCAGGTCTGCACAGCACTGTTTTTTCCCACTTTGAATTACATGTTCAAGTTCCCGTTCTACAACCTCTTTTGCCTGCTGTCTAATATCGTCTTTTTGATTTTGCGCATAAATCCAGTCTGCAGACAATTTTATGTTGGCCTTAACAGTAATCTTCTGGCGAATCACGCCCCCTTGCTCTTTGCTAATCTCTCGCTCCAATTTCATATCCTGTAAAGTCACAAAAACCGTTTCTTTTAAAAGGATTGATACTGTTTTTTGATCATTCATAAGCACTCTGGCATAATCGCTTTCTTTGACACTTAATGTTCCCACATCTTCACCTCTTTTTAAGATACAGTAGGAATCAACGAAAAACTGATTTTCTCTTAAAGTCACAAGAGGCACCAGTCTGGTTTCATTTTTGTTTTTATAAAGACTCATATAATCTTTTACAGTAAAAACAGACTTGTCTTTCAAGTCATCTCTGTTTTTCAATAGATTCTCCAAATACAATCCCAGCGCCTTCTCATTAGTCCATTCCTCTACAAAAAGATCTTCCATTTTCTCCTCTGTTACAACGATGCAGGCATTCCATGCCATACTTTCATTTTCCAAGAAATACGCAAAAAGCTGCTCCTGTTGTTTTGGATCTTTTAACAATGCTCGGTTCACTAAAAAGACTTTCATATGGTTTAAATCTAACTTTTTATCTGAGGTCTCCACCAACTGTTCCTGGGCTTGAAATAAAGAATTGGCATGAAGCAGTTCCATGGCCTCTGGATAAGCATAGGCTACATTCAATTTTTGTTTGCCTTCTTCATATTCAATCCCTACCGCTAAGGGATACAAATGATCCTCCGGATCTTTTTTCCCACAGCCCTGCAATAGAAGCAACAGGGCGCTTGCAAGAATCAATACCATGGCTATCACCACTTTCCTTCCTCTATTTTTTCTTTTTGGAAACAAACGCTGTATTCCATCTACTGCGTAATAACACATAGAATGAAACAACGCAAAAATACAGAAAAACCATATGATCATCATGGGCGCGTCCAGTCGCTCCAACAGGTTTCCCGGCATTTCTACCACAGACATCAGAGACAGAATCGGATATTTCAACACTGCCAAAAGTTTTGTCTGAAACACTCCCACCAAAAGCAGATACACCCCTGCAGAGGCAACCCCTGCCCACCACACAGTTTTTGCTCCCATTACCGCTACGCTCTCCGGCTCCTCGCAGGCTGGCCGCAGCAAAAGACACAACGCAGCTGGCAAAAATCCAGCCAGACAAGCAGCGGTTCCAAGGAAAAAGCCAATGGGCGAACAGGCAAAAACAGGAAGCCAGTAATCTGGTTCTATATTCCACAATCCAATCAAAAGAATTGCCCCCAAAGGAATCAATAAAACCCAAAACAAAATCTCATAGATCCTTGCTCTGGATTCAACTCCTTTCATAATTCCATATCCTCCTGCCACCAATATCGTCCCTATGACAATCCACAGATAGCCAGTTCCCAGAAGTTGCCGCTCCACCACAGACACAAGCAAATACATTACGAATCCACCTGCTGCCACAAAAAGAACGATTTGCAAAAAAGATCTCATGATATCAATCCACACATCTGTGCCTTGAGATACAGATACTTCACCGCCTCCCCTATACTCCTTCTCATCCCACTTTTGAAGACGAAGCACCAGCGACCAGACCATCGCAGCTAACAACATTGCGAACACGCCATCGGTCCCGCATAATTTTGCCAGTGGTCCTGGAAGCACTAGGGTAGCCAGGCCAAAAATCTCCAGAAACATCATCCGCTTTATCTGTCGTAAGGATACTTTCCCATTTTGAGAAAACCCTTTCTTTTGCCTAGTTGTATTTGTTTTTACTGCCGTTTTCATCCACACTTCCTTCAACTGTTTTCTTCTTCAATCGAACTTTTTCTTTCTCATTGACAAAACCCGGTCGCTTCCAAAGGGTGAAATAAGGCGGACGAATCAGTGAATCTGCCTGGTCCGCCTGTCCTTTTCGCACTCCAGCAAATGGTGTCAGATACGGAATATCAAAACTTTCCAGCCGTGACAAGTGAATCAGTACAAACATAAGACCTATCATCAACCCATATAATCCCAAAAATGCACAGAAAAGGATAAAAACAAACTTTAACAGTCGGAATGCAGCAGCAAACTCCTTATTGGGTATCGCAAAAGAGCAAAGGGCTGTAAAGGCCACAACAATGACCACCATCCCACTTACTATGTTGGCTTCAACTGCTGCCTGCCCGATAATAAGCCCGCCTACAATACCGATGGTGTTGCCCAAAGCTCCAGGTAATCGGATCCCTGCCTCCCGCAAAAGCTCAAAAGATAATTCCATCAAAAGAATCTCTACCACTCCTGGAAACGGGACTCCGCTTCGGGCCTGGGCAAAAGACAGCAATAACTCCGTAGGAAGAATCTGCGTATGAAAATTCGTCACAGCCAGATATAAACCTGGCAGTATCATTGCTAACACAGAGGCCACATATCGCAACAATCTTGTAAAAGAAGCAATTTCCCATCGGTTGTAATAATCATCACTTGTCTGTATAAAAGTGTTGTAATCGGATGGCACAATCAGTGCCTCTGGTGAATTATCCACTAGAATCACCGCTCTGCCCTCTAACAAAGCCATGGCCGCCCTGTCAGGACGCAGTGTGGTCTGAAACTGTGGAAAAGGAGACAGCCAGCTCCCCTCAGACAACTGCTCTATAACACCACTGTCAAAAACTCCATCTATCTGATATTGATCCAGTCTTTGCTGAATTTTTTGAATTAATGTTATGTCAACCAAATCCTCAACATACACTATGTCCACATTGGTTTGTGAACGGACACCGCATTTGCTTTCTTTTACCTTTACTTTTGGCGAACGAATCCGTTTTCGGATCAATGCAGTGTTAATCTTTACTGACTCTGCAAACCCTTCGTTTGATCCTCGAATAGCTTTTTCTGTCTGTGTTTCCATGATTGTTTTGGCAGGATACCCTTTATCTGCAATCTTAAGTGCTTTGTCATATCCATCTACAAAAAGAATCGCATCTCCGGAAAGCATTCCCGCCCCTGCCTCTTCAATAGTCGAAAAAGGTGCTGCATCAGAAATCCCCATGTGGTTTTCCCTAACTGCATCTGCAAGCATCGCCGAAGGAATCTGACAAAAATGAAGAATAATCTCCCCCAAAACAGACTTCTCCAGCATCATATTTCCCACAGAAGTCTCTATATACGCAACAAAACAGGTTACCTTAAGTTCCTGTCCCAGCTGCATTTTTCTCATTTTTACGTCCGCACAATCTGCGAATAAAGTCTGATAGTTTTCTATGTTCTCTTCTATGTTTTTTACAACAGGATGCATATCGCCCATAGTATTTACTCCACTTTCTGCAACTGTAATGTGTCATTTTGTATGCGGTGCCAAGTTCTTCTCTCTTATACTTTTGCCCGTAACCGCAGAAAAAAAGGATAAGCCAACGGCTTATCCTTCCTAATTATGCTCAATCTTATCTTTTTTATACTTCAAACCCTGTGTTTTTAGTTTCTTGTGTGTTGTGTTTTTTATGACTTTAACCCTATATTTTACTTATAACTTATGCCTGCTGGCGGATGACTCTCTTCATACCTTCTTCCTGATTGTATAAATGTTTCATTGTAATCTTTACAACCAGTTCTTTGTTACGTTTCTCTAAAGCAGCCACCATATCTCTGTGTTCCTGGATCAGAACAGGGTAGATAGATCTGTCCTTTAAGTATTCTGCTCTATAGCGGAACATCTGCTCGCGGATATCACCAAGAAGCTGTACCAGCTTTGGATTATCTGCGATACGGTACACTGTTTCATGAAGCGCAACGTCTGCTTTTGCAAGTTCTACTACGTTGTCATCTTTTGTTTTTTCTTCGAAAGCATACATCGCTGCTTTCAGTTCTGCCACGTCCTCTTCTGTAATCTTGTCGCAAACAAGAACTACAGCTAACTCTTCTAGCGCTCTGCGGATCTGAAGAGTATCTCCCATATCCTTTTCTGTCATTTTGGCAACTTCTGCCCCACGACGTGGAATGGTAATTGCGAGACCTTCCTGTTCCAACATACGGATTGCCTCACGGATTGGTGTACGGCTTACTCCAAGCTTGGACGCAAGCTGAAGTTCCATCAGACGTTCACCTGGCTTTAAGTCGCCGCGAAGAATTGCAGATCTCAATGTCTGAAATACAACGTCACGCAGCGGCAGATATGCATCCATGTTTAGCTGCAAATCCTTCTCCATTAAATCACTCATCGTTTTTCCCCCTAAACCGTTATCTGCGGTTGTTATGTATATCTGAAGTATAAAGATTCTTAACCAGATCAGACTGTTTCAATGCTTCATATGCTCTGCGCACATCTTTCTCGTGCTGGAACAGACCAAATACTGTTGGGCCGCTGCCGCTCATCATAGCGTTCATGGCTCCATTGGCTTTCATCACTTTCTTGATCTCTTCGATCACTGGATGGGCTGGAATTGTAACAGTCTCAAGAATATTGCCCATATTATCAGCAACACCCTGTAAGTTTTTGTTCTTAATCGCGTCTGCAATTGCATCAATGTTTGGATGTTTTGTCCAGTCGTTAAGTTTCAGATTCTCATACACAAACTTCGTAGACACAGATACTGGAGGTTTTGCGATCAGCACAGGACATTTTGGCATTGGTGGCAATGGAGTAAGCACTTCTCCGATTCCCTCCGCCAAAGCAGTTCCTCTCATTACGCAAAATGGAACGTCTGCCCCAAGACGTAGACCTAATTCCATCAGTTTCTCCTGCTTTAATCCAAGATTGAAAATGCGGTTCATACCAACAAGCACTGCCGCCGCATCAGAACTGCCCCCTGCAAGACCTGCTGCCACCGGAATAAACTTCTGAAGTGTGATATGAACACCTTCCTTGATCTTGAACTCATCCTTCATCAATTTTGCAGCTTTATATACTAAATTATCTTCATTTACAGGAAGATAGTACAGATTTGTCTCGACAACAATCTCTGGAGACTTTGTCTTCTTCATCTCCACTCTGTCGTACAGATGAATGGTCTGCATGATCATTCTCACATCATGATATCCGTCTTCTCTTTTGCCAAGAACGTCTAACCCCATATTAATCTTGGCCAAAGCTTTTAAGCTAATTTCATCCATTACAAATCCTCACTTTTTATATAAAAACCACTAATTTAAAGCCCTAGAAAAGCATTCCTTCCCAGTCTAAAATGTATACAGGATACATTTCGTTTTCATTTTATAGCTTTCCCATTTTTTTCGCAAGTAGAATATTTAACAATGTTTTTTTGCCAAATTTGCACAAAAAAGTATATTATGCCCAACTAGATAAACCATACTTATACCCTAATTCGACCCATAATTTGTACTTATGCCTTTTTTGTTTTTTTGCTTTTGCCATTGGATATTCTTATATCATATTTACACAAGAAAACAGGCATGTCAACAATTTCTAAAAAGAAAAAGACATCTGCATAAACAGATGTCTTTCTATTAAAGACTGACATTTTCTTTAAATAATATTTCCAATGATACCATAAGAGATCAGACACATAATCACCGTAGCAATCACAATACCAATCAATTCAGCCACGACTGCCTTTTTGATTTTCACATCAAGAAGTGCTGCAATCAGAGATCCCGTCCACGCCCCAGTACCTGGTGCAGGGATGCCAACGAATATGATCAGTCCTAAAAATTCATACTTTTCGATAGTTCCTTTTTTCTTTTCTACTTTCTCAAGGAGCCATTTTGCAAACCATCCAAACAGTCTTGTTTTCTCCATCCAGTGGATCACTTTCTTGATCAGCAGCAAGATAAACGGAATTGGAATGATGTTTCCAATAACGCTCAGTACAATCGCCTTCCACATTGGAAGATCCAAAAGCACTGACGCCAAGATTCCGCCTCGAAGCTCCAGGATTGGACACATGGAAATGATAAAAACAATCACTTCTCGGGATACATACTGTCCAGGATGCTCCATAAACCACATTACAAGACTTTCCATTTAGTTCTCCTTTCTTTCTCTCAGATATTTTTCCACAAATGCAAGGAATCGCTCCATCTCTGCATCTGTACCAACAGTGATGCGCAGATAATCATCAATGCGTGGTTTTGCAAAATATCTGACGTAGATATCTTCTTTCTTCAATGCTTCAAATAATTCCTTTGCAGGACAGCTTTTGTGTCGTGCAAATATAAAATTGCTCTTAGAATCACAGTATTCAAAGCCAAGACGTGACAATGCTTTCTTTGTGTATTCTCTCGTAGCAATGATTTTCTCTAATGTTTCTCTAAAATATGCATCATCTTTTACAGCTTCCACGCCTACTGCGATGGACAGCTGATCCATGGTATATGAATTAAAAGAATATTTTACATCATTTAAATATTTGATCACTTTCTCACTAGCCATGGCATAACCGATACGGCTTCCAGCCATGGAACGTGACTTGGAAAATGTGCGGACAATGATCAGATTCTCATATTTCTCAAGTAATGGCAAAGCTGTCTGAGCGCCAAAATCTACATAGGCTTCATCCACAATTACGATTACCTGAGGATTCGCCTTAATGATTTCTTCTACCTGCTCAAGTTCCAGTTCCACACCTGTAGGAGCATTTGGGTTCGGGAAAATGATCCCGCCATTTTCAATCAGATAATCCGCCGGATCAATGGTAAAATCCTCTCTCAGCGCTTTTGTCTCATACGGAATGCGCAGCATATCTGCCCATACGTCATAGAAGGAATACGTAATATCAGGGAAAAGAATTGGCTTGTCGCTTCCAAAAAATGTAAGAAAACACATAGCAAGCACATCATCAGAACCCACTCCCACAAATACCTGTTCCGGCTTTAATCCATGATATTTGGCCAAAGCATCTACCAATGCTGATACTGCTGGATCTGGATACAGACGCAGCTTATCCACAGGAAACTGACGAATACACGCTTCCACACCTGGTGCAGGTGGATATGGATTCTCATTTGTATTTAACTTTATCATATTTGTCTTTTTTGGCTGTTCTCCCGGTGTGTATGGCACAACCTTGCGAACAAAAGCTTCCCAGTTATTCATACGTACGCTTCTTTCTACCCCAATCTGATAAAATTCCCCAAACACTTGTAGCCGTTTTCCCGCTAAAAACGGCTACAAGTTACGCTTCATTCTAGCATTTTATATACCTGAAATCAATTTGAATTTCTCATTCCTATATGACTTATTTTTGAATTCTTTAATTTTTAATCACTTTTTTGCCATTTTTTTGTTTTTCATATTGGTTTGCCAAAAAAATTCATACTTTTGTTGATTTTTACATCTCTAATGCTATAATTTTATTAATTGATTCTGTTATACATAAGAGGAGGCGCACGATGGAATCCTATTTATATAATATTGTTGACCGAGAAGTTGTATGTGGTATGCTAGAATCCTTTTACCACTGTATTCACCTTCCAGTTCAGCTTATCGATTATCACGGCGAGATTTTAGAATCCTATGGAGAAGCCTGCGGTTATTGTAAGATCATCAAGAAGCATATTTCTGACGAATCCGACACTTGCGAACGAGTGCATATCAATGCCAGCCGCCGCGCAATTGAGCTAGGAGAAACTTACATCTTCTCCTGCCATTCCAACCTAAACCATATGGTATTCCCTCTTGTTAATCAGAATACCCTGTTTGGTTCAATCGTTGTTGGTCCTTTCCTTATGGATTCTCCGGACTCCACATTGGTTCTCGGCCTGGATAAACGTTTTAACATGAGCACTACATCACTGTTGGATCTCTATGAAGAACTGGATTCGGTATCAGTGATTGCTTCTACCATGGTTACACACATCAGCCGTCTTTTATACTATCTGTTCTCAGGATTAATTTCTGAAGGAAAAAGAACGCTGTCTGATAACCGCAACAAACTTGTGCAGCAGTCTAAGATCAACGAATCTATTCAGAATTACAAAAATACCTCTATGCCTGAAGGGGATGCATATCCTATTGAACTTGAACGGGAACTTATCACAAAAGTAAAACTAGGTAACAAAGCAGAATCCCGTGCTATTCTAAACGACCTGCTGGGATATGTATTTTTCTCTGAAGGAAACAGTCTGGAATACACCAAAGCACGCTCCATTGAGCTGTGTTCTCTGTTGTCACGTGCCGCTATTGAAGGCGGTGCCACATCCGACAGTATTTTCAGGATCAACAACCAGTTCCTGATGAATCAAAGCAGCATTCACAATATTGACGAGCTGTGCTACCGACTTCAGGAGACAGTGGAAACCTTTACAGAATGTGTATTCAATTACATACCAAGTAAGAACAATGATATTATCAAAAAAGCGATTCAGTTTATCTCACAGAACTTCTCTGACAACATCACACTCAGCGATGTTGCCAACCATGTGCACTTGAATCCAGCATACTTTTCTACAATTTTCAAGCAGTCCACTGGATCTTCTTTTAAGGAATATCTGAACATGGTACGTATCGAAGAGAGTAAGCGTCTGCTGGCCAATACAGATTATTCCGTTATCGACATTTCTGTGGCCACCGGCTTTGAAGACCAGAGTTATTTCTCTAAAGTGTTCAAAAAATATACAGGACTTACCCCAAAACAGTATCGATAAGAAAAAAATCCACGATCATTACACAAAAAAGAGTTTCACGAAATTCGTGAAACTCTTTTTGCATCTTAAAGATTTGTTAACTTATCAATTGCTTTGTCTAAATAGATATTGTCAGCTTTGTAGAAGATACCAGCGTCTGCAAGGGAAGCATATGCTGGATCTAATGGCATCTTGCCAAGTACATCTACGCCAAGACCTGTTGCGATCTCATCAATATGGCTCTCACCAAAAAGTTTGATCTCTTTGTCACAGTCAGGACATTTTAAGAAGCTGTAGTTTTCAACGATACCTAATACAGGAACGTTCATCATTTCAGCCATGTTGTACGCTTTCTTTACGATCAGCTGAACAAGATCCTGTGGAGAGGAAACAATCACGATTCCATCTACAGGAAGAGACTGGAATACTGTTAATGGTACGTCACCTGTTCCTGGCGGCATATCAACAAAGAGATAGTCTACATCTCCCCAGTAAACATCACTCCAGCACTGTTTTACAACGCCTGCGATAACTGGACCTCTCCAGATAACAGGGGTGTCTTCTTCTTCAAGAAGTAAGTTGATGGACATAACCTTTGTGCCATCTGCTGCCTGGATTGGAAGTAATCCCCATTCACAAGCTGTTGCTTTTTCATGAATACCGTACATTTTAGGAATAGATGGTCCTGTAATGTCCGCATCCAGAATACCTACAGAGTAACCTTTTTTTGCCATTGCTGATGCAAGGGATGCTGTCACGAAAGATTTACCAACGCCACCTTTGCCGCTGACAACACCGATTACCTTCTTAACGTTTGAGTACTCGTTTAATTTCTCTAAGAAACTTTCTGGCTGTTTGCTGGAGCATCCTTCACAGCTGTCCGCTGTGCATCCGCTGCAGCCGCCTTCGCCACATGTGTTTTCTGCCATATGAAACCTCCTTCTCTACAGATGTCTGGCCAATCTCTCTTAATCTCTAACATCTGAAGATTTTTTTAGCTTTATATTATAATTTAATTTTTAGCAGTTATTATTTTTTCTGCGCTTCTTTGATCGCAAAAATTTCTTTCAGTGATTCTGTGTAAGGAGCTCTTGCAATACCGAACTCTGTTACGATACCTGCAATCAATTCGTTGTTTGTCACGTCAAATGCTGGGTTGAATACTTTTACCCCTTCTGGCGCCATGCGCTCTTTATACCACATCTCTGTCACTTCTTCAGGTTTTCTCTGCTCAATTTTGATCTCATTACCTGTTGGAGTATTCATGTCGATAGTTGATGTTGGTGCACAGATATATACAGGCACACCGTACTGTTTCGCAACTGCCGCCACAACGGATGTACCGATCTTGTTTGCTGTATCTCCGTTTGCTGCCACTCGATCACAGCCAACAAACACTGCATTTACCCATCCATTTCTCATAACCATGGATGACATGTTGTCACAGATTAAAGTAACATCTACACCAGAAGAATGAAGTTCAAACGCAGTCAAACGCGCGCCCTGTAAAAGAGGTCTTGTCTCATCTGCAAACACGCGGAAATTATATCCTTTTTCATGGCCCAGATAGATAGGTGCTGTGGCTGTTCCGTATTTGCTTGTTGCAAGCTTACCTGCATTACAGTGTGTAAGGATACCATCCCCTGGTTTTACCAGTGTAAGACCATATTCTCCAATGGCTTTGCACACTCTGATATCTTCATCCTGAATCTCAATGGATTCTGCTTTCAAAAGTTCTTTGATCTCTTTTACAGATTTGTCAGCATTGTTTAACACAACCTGTTCCATACGGTTCAGTGCCCAGGAAAGGTTTACTGCTGTAGGTCTTGAAGAATCCAGATATTCTTTCTGTTTTTTGAACTCTGCACAAAACTCTGCGTAATCTTCTGTGTCAATCGCTTTTGCAAGTACATAAATACCATAAGCTGCAGCCACGCCGATAGCTGGCGCACCGCGCACCTGTAAAAGATAAATTGCATCCCAGATTTCCTGTGCTGTTTTCAGCGCAAGGATCTCTACTGTTCCAGGCAGTTTTGTCTGGTCAATAATGACAACCGCACTGTTTTCATCATCTAAAGTAACTGTATCAATGTCCATGATATTTTTCATCTGTTCCATTGTTATCCTCCGTTTTATAGGCTGTATTCTTTTTGCCCAACATTGCTATTATAAATCCTTTGTCCTGCAGGTGCAAGGTTCTATACGCCAGAACCGTCAAAATCAGGGATAAAGCTTTCTTCCGCAGTCTCCCCTTCCTGGACAAATCCATTCTCCAAACCAATTTCAATGGCATAGCCCACCACTTCATCGTACTCTTCCTGAGAAATCTTTCGATCAAGTTCTGGGTAACCAGCCTGTCCTATTCCCTCCATAGGAGTATACTGGTTCATAATGCTCACATAGATATCATCTCCGTATGTTTCTACCAAATATTTTAAGATTGTCTTTGATTCTTCCTTACATCCAGGCAAGATCAAATGCCGCACCAAAACACCTTTTTTCATCAGGCAAAGAGCGTCGGTTTCTTCAAACACAGGTTTTCCCACCTGTCGAACCATCTCGTTCACAGCGGATTTTACAATCTCCGGATAATTGGCTGCCTTGGAATATCTCTCTGCTGTTTTCGGGTCCCAGTATTTAAAATCCGGCATGTAGATATCCACAAGTCCTTCCAGACTTTTAAGGCTTTCCACAGATTCATATCCACTTGAATTATACAACACAGGTATGGAAAGACCTTTTTCTTTTGCAATCAGCAGACTCTCTCTCACCTGCGGCACATAATGTCCTGCAGTTACCAAATTAATGTTGTGGGCCCCCTGATCCATCAGTTCCAGGTAAATCTCTGCCAAGCGCTCCACACTGATTTCTTTGCCGGCAAGACCGTTTGCAATCTGCTTATTCTGGCAAAACACACAGTGCAGCGGACATCCGGAAAAAAACACGGTTCCCGATCCATTTTCGCCTGAAAAACAAGGTTCTTCCCAGTGATGAAGTCCTGCTCTTGCTACTTTTATAATATTTGTCACTCCACAAAACCCAGGCTGAACCGCTCTGTTAACCTGGCAATTTCGCGGACAGATCATACATGTATTCATGTTTCACCTTCTTAGTATTACAAATGAAATCTTCGTCCTATCTCTTGCAAGGCACGACGTCCTCCTACAAAGATTGTGCCTAAAAAGATTGCACATACGGCAACAAATCCCAATATTGGCGGATGCCACATCTTTATAATGTCCATGCCATACAAAATTACACCGATGAGACTTAAAAACACAACCAGTATCTGAATCGGTATATAACTTTGCCAGTTTCTGCTGTTAACAAGCATAAGGATCAGTACCGCCACATCGATTAGTACAAACACACCAGGCAGCACATAATTTAAGGACCACCCGTGAAACCCTAGCACTGCATCTATCAAAATTACCAGCAACAGGGCTCCCACCGTCTGCATGATCATCTTGAACCGATACCCTCGCCGGCCCAAAAAGGACACATGGAAAGTAAACATCAGATATAGTAAACAGCCTCCTACCAATCCATCCCAGGCTCTTGCAAAATCAAGTTGTTCAGCTAAAACGCGCATTGCTGCATATGTCACCATGGCACAAATCCAGCAGATCATCACTGCCATACGCATGCGCTGCCGTTTCTTTTCAACTTCCGGATAATTGCCTTTGGTTTCTGCCGGATGAATCTCTTTTTGGAACACACCGTTTGTCTCAAGGGCAACATGAATTCCTTGCTCTTCCAAAAATTGGAACAAGCCCTTCTGCACAGATACATCCTTTAAAACAGAGGTAACCACAAGATTTAATGTATCCCCATAAGAAGAAATCCCACATTTTAAATCTTGTCCCTTGGATCTGGAAATAAAAGCAAAATAATTTTCTATATAAGGCTGATAGGCCTCTTCAATCTGAATACCGCCTACATTTGTAACTGTAGTGGTGTTTGCTTTTGCCGCTGCGTTATAAACATACTTCATGGCAGGCTTTTTTAAGATTAATGGCACTGCTCGAAGCATCAGCTTCTTTTCATTGGACACATTGTAGGAGAATACCGCCTCCAAATGTTCCTTCGTCATCTGCTCCCGAAGACTTGATCTAATGGCCGCTATTACATCTTCGAATGTGTGATCCTCTCGTTCTGGGCGAAATACCGCTGTCACCATAACAAAAAAGTTCTTGGTGGTTTTGGAATCAAAATATGGCCGCAAGTTTACCGGCACAGACACGGTGATAGGTTCTGGCACAGTCTGGCAGTGCAGTTTTTCTCTATAAATACTCCAGCAAAGAGCAGCCACCAGATATTCATTGATAGATGCTCCATAACTTTTCCCTTTGGCTTTTACCTGGTCCAGAGGAAGCATTCCATGGGCAACACCCATTTTACCACCCTCGAAGCTATCCCCTTCCAACTGATAAGCCACCTCTGACTTGTACATCTTCTGGGCGCTTTTGGTGTAATTTTCCACAAAACTGTCTGTTGCATCTAAGGAAGTATCTTTACTAAGCTGATCTGGCAGCGCTTCCGCCAACTCTCTGTGGGCCAAACGCAAATACTTATAGGTCAGCTCTCTCAAAAAATTCATGCCGCCCATACCATCTGCCAGCACATGGAATACCTCTAGATTAATCCTGCGCTTATAATATGTCACACGGAACAGATAGCTACGATTAGCTGCTGCCTCAATATATTGACAAGGATACGTGGATTCTTCCACAACTTTCGGCGCACGTTTCCCGTTTTCTTCAAAATAATACCAAAACATTCCCTGACGAAGTCTTGTGTTGAACACAGGAAACAATGGAAGTGTCTCGTCCAAAGCCTGCTGCAGCAAGTCTTTTTTAATCTCTTCTTTCAGCACCATGCTCAATCGATACACATTGCTGACGCCAATCCCTGCAATTACAGGAAACAAATGAGCCGTGTTATCTAACTTGTCCCACTTGATTTCCTTATTTCTCTCATATATTCTATTGTCCCTTTTCTCACGTCGTTCAATCTTTGACATCTAGTTAGGAACCTTTCTATTCTATAATTTACTTACGCTATCATCAGTGGCAGATTACACATACTTTGAAATCTGCACTTTCATGCGCCCTTTTTTCGTCTCTTGGATAAATCCCTGATAAACAAACTTTCCAAATCCCCGAACGGACACAATATCTTCTGGTTTTAAAATCCCACTGTTATTTTCATACTGTCTGCCATTTACAAAAATCTTTTTCCCACGAAACAATTCAAGACTCTGGCTTCGAGACAGCTGATAAGCCTTCGAAATTACTGCATCTGCACGGTCAGAGCTTACAATCAGTTCCAGTTCCTGAAGGGTTGGCAGTATTTCCTGAGGCATCTCCTCTGAGACAGTGCATATCATACTTGTGTGTTTTACTCTTCCCAAATTATCGGCAATATACGCTGCCATGGCAGAATCACACAAAATATATGCTCCTTTGTCTTTTACATAGATATCTCCCAAAACACTTCTCTCAATCCCAAGATTCATAAGACTTCCCAAAAAATCTCTGTGGCTTAGATTATCCGCAAACTTCTGCATCAAAGGTTTTACAGATACACAGGCAATAGGGAATTCTTCCTCATAACCTAAATTATCCGGGCTGCCAAATCTAAGCATCTGCCGTTCACTGTTAGGAGTACCTCCCCACAGGGTGCAGCCGGCATAGGACAGTTCCTTCTCTATCTCAAAAAAGAGCGCCTGCTCATTTACGTTAAGAAAACCGGTAAAGGTGTACATATTATTTTGATAACTTCGTTTTGCCAGTTCTGCAAAACGTTTTTTCAACAATTCATCTTCTTGATTCATCAAAAATCTCCGTGGATCTTTTTCGTCTTTTGCCTAATATCTTACACTAAAACAACAAGGTCGGGTAGATAAAAAATCCCCCGACCTATCTTTTGTTACATCTTATAACTGAGTTGTGATAAAAATATCATAAATTGCTTTTACTGCAGCTTCAAAATCATCATTTTTTACACCAATGATAATATTTAACTCACTAGATCCCTGATCAATCATGCGACAGTTAACATTTGCATGGGCAAGTGCTGAAAAAATACGTCCCGCAGTACCACGTGTCTGTCTCATGCCACGTCCTACAACTGCAATCAGCGCGATATCTGGCTGCACCTGAAGTTCATCTGGCTCAACAGCTCTCTGAATACCGGATAATACCAGCTGTTCTTTTGCCTGCAGCTGTTCCTGATCTACAAACACACACATTGTGTCGATACCAGATGGCATATGTTCGATAGAAAGATTGTTGTCTTCAAATACAGAAAGCACTCTTCTACAGAAGCCAACCTCAGAATTCATCAGATCCTTATCAATTGTAACTGCTGCAAAACCTTTCTTTCCAGCAATACCTGTAATTGTCCATTTGGACTTGTGGCTTGTAGTGGAAACAATCATTGTACCAGGATCTTCTGGTCTGTTTGTATTTCTAATATTGATTGGAATACCTGCTTTGCGCACTGGGAAGATGGCTTCATCGTGAAGCACTGCAGCTCCCATATATGCCAACTCGCGAAGCTCGCGGTATGTAATAACATCAACAACCATTGGATTTTCAATGAGATGTGGATCTGTTACAAGGAATCCGGACACGTCTGTCCAGTTCTCATAAAGGTCTGCCTTTAGCGCTCTTGCTACAATAGATCCTGTAATATCTGATCCGCCTCGTGAAAATGTCTTTACTTTTCCATCTGCATAGGCGCCGTAAAAACCTGGGATAACAGCACATTCGTGCTTTGCAAGACGTTTGCTCAGTCTACGATTGGTGTACTCAGCATCAAATACGCCGTCCTCATCAAAAAGAATCACTTCTGCCGCATCAATGAAATCATATCCTAAATATGCAGCAAGAATCTTGCCGTTTAAATATTCCCCACGGGATGCAGCATAATCTTTTCCAGCTTTTTCCTGGAAATTCTTCTTTACGATTTCAAACTCTTCGTCTAATGAGTAATCCAGATTCAGGCCTGTGATAATGGAATCATATCGATTCTTAATCTCGGCAAGTTTTTCAGAAAAGTCTTCCCCTGCATCTGCTAATGCGTAGCATTCATATAACAGGTCTGTAACCTTTGTATCGCCATCAAATCGTCTTCCTGGCGCAGATGGCACAACAAATTTTCTGTCTTCATCGGCGCGGATAATATTGCCGACCTTCACAAACTGTTCTGCGCTGGCAAGAGAACTGCCACCGAACTTCACTACCTTTTTCATTCATCCAATCTCCTGTATAACCTTTTTTCTCTCTGTCGCCTATATTCGCGTGTCAACGCGTTAAAGCAAAACGAATAAGTCACATTATAATAAGAAATAATGGAAAAAACAACCTCTTTTTTAGAATCCCATATGTTCTTTTGCCAGAATGATTGCTTCTGACAAAAGACTCATCTCTTCTTTAAGGTCTAAAACGGATGGAATGTAGCGGCCCACATTATCTAATTCCGCCACGATCTTTTTATTGATCTTTTCTGGTTTCATCTTTCCTACTCCAAAAAACACTGTGCTGTAGGAACGATCTTCCATGGAAGTACAGCAATACAAAAGAACCGTATGTTTTAATTCTTCTAAAAGAAGATCTCTTCCATAATAATCCACCTTTGTAATGCAAAGACGATCTAATGCTTCTTTTGCTCGCTTAATATTTGTCTTTCTTCCAAGCTTAGAGTTTGCGTGAGGAACCATAATCAGAAAATCAAGCAATGCCCCTAAAAAATCATCCTTATATTGTTTCTTACGCATTTTTTTATAGCGACGCTCCCACAATTCCATGCGCAGCTTATTAATCTCCGCTTCTTCTGCGGAAGTCTGTGCTTCTAAAATCTCTTTTCTTTTTTCTGGGCGAGTTTCCATATAATAATTTTCTGGCCAGCTATATGGGTTAACGATCTCTTTTACTTCTTTTTCTGGTTTTTTCAGTATCATATTTTCAATCGTGATGCAAAAATGCATCTATCTCCTCTCTTTTGTCCCTTAGATTGCTCTTGTCTCGTGAGCCAGCCACTCTCTCTCCTGCTCATTTAAATATGGAGAGATCATCTCATAAACTTTCTTATGGTAGTTATTTAAACGAGCTCGCTCTTTGGATGTCATTTCTTCTGGAAGGATTGCGTCAAGATCGATTGGCGCAAAAGTAATGGTCTCAAATTCCATAAACTGACCATACTCATTCTTAACACCTTTTTTGCAGATCAGTTCGTTTTCAATACGGATTCCGTATTCTCCTTCAATATATACACCTGGCTCGTTAGTTGTTACCATGCCAGCCTCTAAAACGCCACTGTCTCTTCTTTCTGGCACAATCTTCCAGCGAATGCCATTTGGTCCTTCATGGACGTTCAGCAAATAGCCGATACCATGGCCTGTGCCACATCGATAATCCATATTCACATCCCACACTGGGCCTCTTGCAAGAATATCCAGGTTCTGTCCACAACATCCGTACAAAAATCTGGCATCTGCAAGATTTAAGTTTCCTCGCACTACAGCTGTGTACATCTGTTTCTCTTCATCAGAGATTGGACCCAGCACATAATTTCTTGTAATATCAGTAGATCCTTCCAAATAATGTCCGCCTGAATCCACAAGCAACATTTTTGCAGGATTTAATTCAACTTCATTTTCTTTTGACGGGGAATAATGCATCATGGCCGCATTTGGACCGTAAGCACTGATGGCATCGAAGCTGTCATCCACGTATCCTGGCTGTTCCATTCTAAACTGCTGGAGTTTTTCTGCCGCAGACCACTCTGTGATCTTTTCTTTTCCAATGTTATTTTTCAGCCAATATGCAAATTTCGTACATGCAACACCATCTTTAATATGAGCCTGACGGATATTTTCAAGCTCTGTTTCGTTTTTGATGGCTTTCATCAGTTCTTCTGGATTAACCTTATCAATAACAGTTACGCCATCCTGAATGCTTAGGCGAAGCTTTGTGTTTACTTTACCCATTTCCAGCAAGATACTTTCACCCGCAGATATCTTTGAAAGGTCA
>JAZQSD010000080.1:0-7625 GCA_045629925.1 Eubacterium sp. | reverse complement strand
AAAGATTCTGTTACTGTAGATGACATGAAGCATATGCCGTTCCTTCGCATGGATCGTCAAAACAAAGACTATATCCTTCCGGAAAATATCAGCTTTTATGAGACGATTCCATGCAGCGACATTATTCAGGTGGCTAACTTTGACACCATGTACGTGCGTTTGGAACAGGGCGATTGTTTTGCTGTTTTCCCGAAGGCTTTCGCCGGCGCTGAACACAGTCATTTCAAATTCTTTGATATTCCATACCGCGAATTTTTATATCACACCGTGTGTCTGTTTCCTAAAACAGATGCCAAGGCAGCGGTAAAAGACATCTCTGCCTTGATTGCAGAGGAGTATAATCTAGAACTACTATCATAATAAAAAAGACAGCCATACCGTCACTGCATCATCACACTTGCAGTATCGGTTGTGACTGTCTTTTTCAATTTTGTAAAAGGGGTGAGAAGGTATTTATCTAAGGGTTTGTATTATTTCACTTTTGCTGACAGCTTGCCATCCACAAGATCAATCAGGATCACATCACCAGTTCCAACAGCATCAGACAGAATCAGTCTTGCTGACAATGTCTCCACATGTTTCTGCAAAAATCTCTTCAGCGGTCTTGCCCCATATACTGGATCATAACCGTTGTCCACGATAAAGACTTCTGCTTCTGGTGTTAATTCCACACTGATCTCGCGATCTGCTAATCTGTCATTTAATTCATCCATCAAAAGGTGGATGATATTTCCAATATTATCCTTTGTCAAAGGTTTAAAAAGGATGATTTCGTCCAGTCGATTTAAAAATTCCGGACGGAAGTTTCCGCGAAGTTCATTCATAACCAGCTGCTCTGCTGCTGGATTGATCTCGCCATTGTCGTCAATTCCTTCCAGCAGATAGTGGGAACCCAGATTGGAAGTCATAATGATAATCGTATTCTTAAAATCAACAGTTCTGCCCTGAGAGTCTGTGATTCGACCATCATCTAATACCTGAAGCAGCACATTAAATACGTCTGGATGAGCTTTCTCCACCTCGTCAAAAAGAACAACAGAGTATGGTTTTCTGCGAACAGCTTCTGTCAGCTGACCACCTTCATCATATCCAACATATCCTGGAGGCGCTCCGATGAGTCTGGACACGGAATATTTCTCCATGTACTCGCTCATATCAAGACGCACCATATTGGTCTCATCATCAAAAAGACTTGCTGCCAAAGCCTTGGCAAGTTCTGTTTTGCCCACACCTGTAGGACCTAAGAACAAGAAAGACCCGATTGGCTTGGAAGGATCTTTGATTCCGGCTTTGGATCGAATGATAGCCTCTGTTACTTTTGTAACACCTTCCTCCTGTCCGATGACACGTTTGTGAAGTTCTTCATCCAAATGAAGGGTTTTATTTCTCTCAGACTCTGTCAGTTTGGCAACAGGGATTCCTGTCCATCGAGAAATAATCTTGGCGATTTCTTCATCGCTGACTGCCTCGTGAACCAGTGACATCTCCTTCTGTCTTACCAGTTCTTCTTCCTGTTCTAACTGTTTCTCCAGCTCAGGTTTCTTCCCATACTGGAGCTCTGCCGCCTTATTCAGGTCATAATTCTGCTGAGCAATCTGAATCTCTTTGTTTAATTCTTCCAGTTCTTCTCTTAATTTCTGTACGCGCTCTACCGCTTTCTTTTCATTGTCCCACTGAGCTTTCTTTGTCTGGAATTCTTCCTTCAGCTCTGCTAATTCCTTCTGGAGATTTTCTAATCGATCTTTGCTAAGCTTATCTTCCTCTTTCTTAAGAGCAGTCTCTTCAATCTCCATCTGCATTACACGACGGTTCAGTTCATCCAGCTCTGTAGGCATGGAATCTAATTCTGTCTTAATCAGAGCACATGCCTCATCCACCAGGTCAATGGCCTTGTCAGGCAAAAATCTATCTGAAATATATCGATTAGATAAAACTGCTGCTGATACCAATGCGCCATCTGTGATCTTCACTCCATGGAACACTTCATAGCGCTCTTTCAATCCGCGAAGAATGGAAATAGTATCTTCCACCGTTGGCTCATCTACCATAACTGGCTGGAAACGGCGCTCTAATGCAGCATCTTTTTCCACGTATTCTCTATATTCATCCAAAGTTGTTGCGCCGATGCAGTGAAGTTCCCCACGAGCAAGCATTGGTTTTAACATGTTCCCTGCATCAAGGGCACCGTCCGTCTTTCCTGCGCCAACGATAGTATGAAGCTCATCGATAAAAAGAATAATCTTCCCATCACTTTTCTTTACTTCATCAAGAACCGCTTTCAGACGCTCTTCAAATTCGCCTCTGTACTTAGCTCCTGCTACCAGCGCTCCCATATCAAGGGCAAATAATTTCTTATCCTTTAATCCTTCAGGAACATCTCCGCGAACAATTCGCTGAGCCAGCCCTTCCACAACAGCTGTTTTACCTACTCCAGGTTCACCGATCAGCACCGGATTATTCTTTGTCTTTCTGGATAAGATTCGAACCACGTTGCGGATTTCTGCATCTCGTCCGATTACAGGGTCCATCTTCTGATCTCGGGCCCGTTCCACAAGATCATACCCATATTTTTCTAATGTATCGTAAGTTGCTTCAGGGTTGTCAGAAGTCACTCTCTGATTTCCCCGAACAGTAGAAAGCACCTGCAAGAAGCGCTCCCTTGTAATGCCGTATTCACGGAACAATTCTTTGATGGCTGGATTAGGATACTTCTGCATAGCAAGGAACAGATGCTCTACAGACACGTATTCATCCCCCATCTGCTTGGATTCATCCTCTGCATTGATCAGCACCTTATTCAGATTCTGCCCGATATATACCTGTCCTCCAGATACTTTCACTCGCTTGGCAAGCTTCTGCTCTGCATTGTTCACAAAATGCTGCTTATCTATCTCCATCTTTTCAATCAGCTTTAGAATCAGTCCATCTTCCTGGCGAAGCAAAGCCACAAGCAGATGTTCCTGTTCAATCTCCTGATTGCCATACTCGTATGCAAGTTTTTCACAATCCTGCACCGCCTGCATTGATTTCTGTGTAAATTTCTGAATATTCATCTCGTCTCCTCCTTTTTGGGGAAATCTTCTTTGTTCTATTTTATCTATAACAATGTTTCTAATTGAGTTATATCACTTTTGTTAGCACTCGTCAAGGTTGAGTGCTAAATTTTATTTTTTCTTAATATATAAAAAATCTCTTCCGTATTATTACGAAAGAGATTTTCATTTATTCGTATTTTATTATTTCAATTCCCATTTCTTCTGCTCTCAGACAATGTGCAATAGATACTTCCTTAGCCACCGCCAGCACCTTTTTCACATACTTTCCGCCAAAACGGCTTGCCACAGTCTCCAGCTCATAAAGAGCCATCTGGTCTACATTACCAATCTTACAGGATATAAATACAGGATGATTGCCCTCCATTGTCAGGACATCGATCTCATTTAATACATCCTCGCCGCCAACGTGGAACACACCATCCCAATCAATGTGAACCCCTACTAGACAGTCACTGTTGGTATCCTTCTGAGACTCTTTTAAGAACACGTACATTTCCAAAATGCTGCCGCTATCCCAAAAGACCTTTCTGATGGACTCATTTTTGTATCTGTAATGCAGGACTCCGCTCTGATGGAATACATCTGTCATTACTCCTGCAGCCTTGCACTCATCTAAAAACTTTGTAAAGGACCCCATCGTTCCCACCACTGCAGATTTTTGTACAGCAGCAGCCACTTTCTTGGCATCCGCCCGGACGCTTAAGTTCTGATCAGGCTCAAACTTGCGCAGCAGAGAACAATAGTGCACCCATTTGGAACTATATTTTCTAGACAAATTCCACATTTTCTCAATGTCTTTTTCCTCATCTGGTTCCCAATCGCTCTTATATTGCTTCTGCATACGATAATTAATCCTGCCGCCGTGAAGCATGATATAGCTGTCAAGTGTCATCTGGATCGGATCGTACTCTGCCACTTCACTTAATGCTTCCACACCATCATATCCATACTCGTGGATCTGGTTCTCCTTTATCTTGTACACATGCATTGGAGCCTTTAACTCGTGAGATAAAATACCAAAAGCCACCAGTACAAGACTCTCGCCGCCAGTCAGATCAAAGAACACTCTGTTGCCGGCCTCTGTCTCCTGGTTTACTTTATCTCCGATGGTATCTATGATGGAACCAAGATCTGTCTCATCTACAGGACAAAACTCCACTTCCTGGACACCGCAGATTTCCTGAAGAAACTTTTTAACACAGGTCCCCTTCTTCTTCATGGCCTCCTCATATCCGAAAAATATGGTCTTGTCCACCCGATAATTCAAACCTGTGATCACATTTTCAATTGGTGCATCCACAAAAAATTCAACATTTACAATCATATCTTTTGTCCTCTCACCTGAGTGCTTGTTACCTTGAATTTTATTACAAAAACATACATTTGGCTATAAGAATTCCACAAAAAAACCGGCTCACTGCAAACATTTTCAGGAGCCGGGTACAACACTATTTTATTTTAACACACCAGTAAGTCCGATGGCGCCTTTGCCTCCATGGCAAGAGATTACGCAGCCAGTCATAACATAAGGATATTCTTTAAATCCCTCTGCCTTAGCCGTTTCTTTCATATAGTCAAGAACCTCGTCAGAAACACCTTTTCCGTACATCAGATACAGACATTCTCTGTCCAGATCATATTTTGCAAGAAAATCTTTCATAAATTCTTTTACAACCTTCTTCATGTTTCCACGGTACTTCTTAGATGTAATCAGTCTTCCCTCAGGATTGATCTCAATAAGCGGTTTCAACGAAAGGATCGTTGCGCCAAGATACTGTGCGTTTGACACACGACCGCCCGCCTTTAAGTAATCAAGCTTATCTGGGATAAACTCACACACTACTTTGTCAGCAAGCTGATACAGTTCTTCCGCAAGTACATCATAGTCACTTCTCTGATCATCTATAAATTTCTGAATATGGTGATATCCTAAAATAATGTGGGCAGTACACCCCGCTGTAACTTCTCTCGTATCGATGACATATACATCCTGAAGTTCTCTGGATGCAACCACTGCATTCTGATGGGTGCTGGATGCATTTGCTGTATACGAAAAATTATAGATTACACACCCAGGATGTTCCTCCTGAATCTGTGTAAAGAAATCTGTATACTCCTGAATATTTGTAGCACTTGTCTGCGGCACCTTGCCTGTGCGCTCAAAATATTCAAAAACCTTGTCTACAGAAAATGTTCCGTCAAGATAACTTTCATCCCCCATGTTCACATGCATCGGAACAACCTTTACGCCGTATTTTTCCACCATATCCTGTGGCATGTCAGAACCGCTTTCTGTTGTGATGATGATTTCTCTCATAATAAACCCTCCGGTCAGATACTTTTCTCTCAGCAAAAAAGATTTTTCACAAAGTCATATCTAACGTAGCCTATCTGTGTTTACTATGTATTAAACAGTTGTTAATGAGATATTAAAATGCTAAATTTTCCATAAAGAAAATGCTTTTATAAACAAAATTTCTATCACAACTAATTTCTGATATTAAGCGTTACCAAGAAAGCAGAACCTTTCTCCGGCTCACTGTCCACCTGGATATGGCCATCTACAATCTCCAACACTCTTTTTACCAGTGCAAGCCCCAGCCCATTTCCCTTTACTGAATGGGACAGATCCCCCTGATAAAATTTATCAAAAATATTGGCTTTTGTTGTCTTATCCATACCGATACCAGTGTCAGAAATCTGCACATATAGTGTATCTTTTTCAACCCAGGAAGTTAACATAATCCTTCCACCCTTAGGGGTGAATTTTACTGCATTGGAGATTAGATTGTTCCAAACCATTTCCAGCAAAGAGTCGTCATAGGGAATCATTATATCCACTACTTCTATTTGGAAATCAATCCCTTTTTCTTCCCACTTATTCATATAATTCAGCGCACATCTTCGCAGTTGCTCTCCGATCGGATAAGGATCAGACACCGGATGGATCTCCTGATGCTCCAGCTTATTTAACCGAAGAATATTGGAAATCATCTCGCTCATATCCTTTGTGGCCTGGATGATCGTGTCGGCATACTGCCTTTGCTGCTCCAGTGTAAGTGTGGGATCTTTAAGGGCTGTAGAATAACTTTGGATTACAGAAAGAGGGGCTTTGATCTCATGTGATACATTGGAGATAAAATCACTCTTCAGGATTTCTGTACTCTGTAATTCCTGCGCCATCTTATTAAAGTCCTCAATCAGCACTTCCAATTCGTTCTTTTTCCCATCCTTTCGGATTGGCTTAATCTGTACTGAAAAATCCCCTTCCGAAACTCGTCTGGCCGCATCTGCAATAATCTGGATCGGTTTTCCGTACAAGTATCTCTGCATCACAGTAAAAACAATTGTCAATGCTAATGCCGTTCCAAAAAGAAAAGCTGCCGTCATACTGATTACTGTCCACACTCTGTCCGGCAGATAATAAATGATAAGTGAAATGGTAAGCACCAGGATCATCATCGCTCCAAAGATTGCCAACAACGTTTTGATACTGATAAGTGGTGCCGTAATCCTTTTGTCCTTACGTCTGGAAATGGTATTTATTGCTGAATTCTCTTTCTGACTACCCATACCTTTCCCGTTCCTTTCTGCTTCAGTTCTAAAAAACTATGCCTCCTCTTTTAAAACTGCTTTGTATCCAAAGCCATGTACAGTCACAAGTTCAAAACTGTCACAATGGGAAAATTTCTTTCTCAGTTTTGTGATATACACGTCCACGCTTCGAAGACCGCTGTCATTTGTAGATGCCCAATACTCTTCAAGAAGCTCACTTCGAGTAAATATCTTCTTTGGATAAGACAACAATTTGTAGAGAATATTAAATTCTCTAGGCATGATAGGCACTTCTTCGCCGTTTACAAAAGCCGCCATCTCGTTCTGAATCAGCACCAGATTTCCAATGGTCAGTTCATTTGAATTGTGAATCTGGGATCTTCTAAGAAGCGCCTCTATGCGCAGAAGAAGTTCTTCCAAATCAATGGGTTTTACCATATAGTCATCAATTCCTGCCCGAAAACCTTTCTGCTTAGTGGCCAGGTCATCCAACGCAGACACGAACAGAATCGGAATAGTTGCGTTTGTTTCTCTGACAGTCTGCGCAAAATCAATGCCGTTTATCTTTGGCATCATAATGTCAGATATGATTAAGTCGTAGTTTTTCTTGCACAAAAAGTCGTAGGCCGCTACCGGCTCCAGGCAACCTTCTGCCTGATAATTATTTTTCATTAAAAAAGTACAAATGATCTGGTTGAATCTTTCATCATCTTCAACGATAAGAATTCTATTCATAATTGGCGCTCCTGTTATTTGTTCCTTTTCCCGAACAGCCCTTTTTTCCCTGACTGCTCCCGAAGCTTTAACAATCTGTCATACTCTTTCCAGACAAGTTCGTATTCGTCTCTGTACTTGTCATTATCTTCACCCGCTAACACCACTGCCTGATCCAAGTATTCCTTTGCCTGCTGCAATGCCATTTCTGATTTTTCCAAATTGGCTGTATTTTCAGCAAACATTGCCCTAGTATAACAAGCACGCACACGGTGTCCATCACTTTCCATGGCACTAAGA
>JAZQSD010000079.1:0-2794 GCA_045629925.1 Eubacterium sp. | reverse complement strand
TTAATGTTTAAGTCAGTGGCAGGATCTAGACCTTTTTGCTTTAAGACATATTCAAATACCATTTCAGGCATACCGCCGTCTCTTCCGCCTAACACGTCAGATCCTTTTAAGTCATCCCACTGAAAATCAGGCATTGCTTCTCTTGCAACAAGGAAGTTTCCGGCTCTCTGGGTTAACTGGGCAAAGTTGAGTACTACGTCAGAGGCCCCCTGATTGTAAGCGTAAACGGTGGTTTCTGGCCCCATGAATCCGATGTCTGCCTCTCCGGAGAGAAGAGCAGTCATTGTTTTGTCTGCTCCAAATCCTGTTACAAGTGTCAGGTCGATGCCTTGCTCTGCAAAATAGCCATTTTCGATGGCTACATACATAGGCGCATAGAAAATCGAGTGAGCAACTTCGTTGAGCGTGACAGGAGTAAGTGTTTCTGAGTGAGCACTAGAAGAATCCGTATGAGAGTCTGCGGCGCAGCCTGCAAAAAGAAACAGAGACAAAACTGCACACAGTGTAAGAGAAATAAATTTTTGGGTAAAAGATTTCATGATTACCTCACAGGTTATTTTGATTTTATAGTATGAATAGAAGTAGGATTTGTGAAAAAAGAAATGCAAAAATGCTAAATTATCCACTTTACTCCAAGACTTTAATGTGTTAAAATTTTCATGTGTGAAACTGTAGAACAGTAAAGTGATACAGTTTTTTGGGGGCGCGTTATTGGGAAACTACTTAGGAGAAAAACGTGTCTGGTATAAAAAATAGAAAATATGGGGGCATTATTATGAGCAAAGATATTAGAACAGAAGCAGTGGATCATCTTTTTGAAGCTATTTTATGTCTGAAAGACAAGGAAGAATGTTATACATTTTTTGAAGATGTATGTACGATCAATGAGATCTTATCATTATCTCAGCGTTTTGAAGTAGCGCACATGCTTCGACAGAAGAAGACATATCTTGATATTGCTGAAAGAACAGGGGCATCTACAGCAACGATCAGCCGTGTAAATCGTTCTCTGAATTATGGAAATGACGGTTATGATATGGTATTTGCAAGAATGGGCAAGGACGAAGACAAATAAACCGCGTGGGGTAAACATATTCATTTAAAGAACTGTTGTCTATAGCTATAGGCAACAGTTTCTTTTTTTGATATAATGATGTTCACTTGTCGAAAGACGGGGCAGACAAAAGAAGTTACATATTTACCAGGAGAATGGAATATGAGTCATAGATTAGAATTGTTAAATGAACAGCAAAGAGCGGCAGTGCTTCAGACGGAAGGACCTGTGCTTATTTTGGCAGGGGCAGGTTCTGGTAAAACCCGAGTACTTACCCACCGCGCGGCATATTTGATAGAGGAAAAAGGTGTGAATCCATATAATATTATGGCGATCACATTTACAAACAAAGCTGCAGGCGAGATGAGAGAGCGAATCGACCAGATTGTAGGGTTTGGTTCAGAGAGTATCTGGGTCAGCACTTTTCATTCTACCTGTGTACGAATCTTGCGCCGACACATTGACCGGATTGGATTCGATACCAACTTCACTATTTATGATGGCGATGACCAGAAATCAGTGATGAAGGATATCTGCAAGCGATTGGAGATTGACACCAAGATGTACAAGGAGAAGATGTTTCTCAGCGTAATCTCCAAAGCGAAAGATGAACTGATCACACCGGAAGAATTTACCCTTCGGGCGGCGGGAGATTTTGCAAAGCAAAAACAAGCTCAGGTGTACAGAGAATATCAGCAGGTGCTGCGAAAGAACAATGCGCTGGATTTTGATGATCTGATTGTTAAGTGCGTGGAACTTTTGCAGGCAGATGCAAGAGTGCTGGATTATTATCAGGAACGTTTTAAATATATAATGGTAGACGAGTATCAGGATACCAACACGGCACAGTTTTTCCTTGTGAAACTGCTGGCGGACAAGTATCAGAACTTGTGTGTAGTAGGTGATGATGATCAGTCCATCTACAAGTTCAGGGGAGCGAATATTCACAATATTCTCCATTTCGAAAAGTATTTTCCAAATGCCACAGTAATCAAGCTGGAGCAGAATTATCGTTCTACCCAGAATATTTTGGATGCGGCCAACGCGGTAATCCGCAACAATGCTGGTCGTAAGGCGAAGGCTCTGTGGACAGAACAGGAAGCTGGGGAACCGTTGCATTTTAAACAGTTTGATTCTGCCTATGATGAAGCGGACTTTGTGGTGGGAGATATCCGCCGCATGAAAGGAATCTACGATTACAGTGACAATGCGATTCTTTACAGAACCAATGCCCAGTCACGTATGTTTGAAGAAAAATTTGTGGCGGCTAATATTCCTTACAAGATTGTTGGCGGTGTAAATTTCTATGCGAGAAAAGAAATCAAAGACATTCTGGCATATTTGAAAACAATTGATAATGGAAAAGATGATTTGGCAGTAAAACGTATCATCAATGTGCCAAAGCGTGGTATTGGAGCCACTTCCATAAACAGAGTGCAGGATTATGCGGACAGTTATGGAATAAGCTTCTTTGATGCTTTAGCCAGAGCGGAAGAGATTCCGGGAATTGGAAAAGCTTCTGCCAAGATTGCGCCATTTGTGGGTTTTATTAAGGGATTGCGTGCTCAGGCTGATTACATGTCAGTAGAGTCGCTGATCGATCAGATTCTGGAAGATACAGGTTATGTACAGGAGCTTGAATTGGAAGAAACAGAGGAAGCCAGAGCAAGAATTGAAAATATCGATGAATTGCTCAGCAAGGCAGCTGGTTTTGATGAAGAGACAGAAAATGGCGGACTG
>JAZQSD010000078.1:0-12178 GCA_045629925.1 Eubacterium sp. | reverse complement strand
ATCAGGAAGGTAAGCTGGAGATTTTGTACAGCAGTCATCTCCGCCGCACTTCAAAAGCATCCAACGGCACTATTATCGACAAATCATTGGAAAAAGCAGACGAACTTGTTGTTCAGGTAAAATCTGTTTTTGATAAAGTATTAAAAATCGAGCACTATAATCTGAATGACTCCTTCCTGGAGTTAGGCGGCGACTCACTTATGGGATTCGAATTGGCCAACAAGATCGAGCAGCAGTTCCACGTTAAGCTGGATTTGCGCGAATTGCTGTTGGACTCTTCTGTTTCCGGTGTTGCTTCCTATCTTAGAAGGGTTCTTTCCGGTGCCAAAGGCTCCGGCCGAAACACCAACCTTGCAGCAGAATGTGTGCTAGATGAATCCATCTGGCCAAAAGAACCATACAAGAAAAACATTCAGGACTGCCGCAAGATTTTCCTTACAGGTGCCACCGGATTCTTGGGAGCACACTTGATTCAGGCATTCGTTCAGCGCTATCCAAAGGAAGATCTGACAATTACCTGCCTGGTTCGTGCATCCTCTAAAGAAGCCGGCATGGAACGTATTATCAAGAATATGAAACACTATCACTGTTGGGATGACAGCTATGCACCATTTATCAAGATTGTTACCGGTGATCTTTCCAGCCACCACCTTGGCATGAGCGACGAAGATTATCAGATGGTGGTAGACGAAACAGATGCCATCTTCCACAACGGTGCTGTGCTGAACTTCGTATATCCATACGAATTCTTGAAAATGACAAATGTTACTGGTACCATCGAGACACTTCGCATCGCCTGCGAAGGTACTCCTAAGTACTATCACTATATCTCTTCCTACAGTGTTTACGATACTCCGGACAAAACCGGAAAGCGTGTATACGAAAACGATCCGCTAAACACCTCTGTAGGATTTGCATTGGCTTATTCAGAAACAAAGTGGGTTTCCGAAAAGCTTACTAAGATTGCAGAAAACCGTGGTCTTCGCACCATCATCTATCGTCCAGGCGATATCACAGGAACCAAACGCGGTATCTGGGAAGTAGATGACATGGTAAGCCGTGTTATCGTAAGTGCAATTGTGATGAAAGCATTCCCTCGAACCAGCTACTGTATGCATATGACACCGGTTGACTACGTAGCTGCTGCCATCACCCATATCTCCCGCAAACCGGAAGCTATCGGTCAGGCCTTCAACGTAATCAATCCACGTTCTGTTTCCATGAAACAGCTGATTTCCGACATTCGCAAATGCGGATATACCATTCACTATATCCCATTCCCGATTTGGAAAAAACGCCTCAAAGAATCCTCTGCAGAGCAGAACTCTCTTGTTCTGTTAGAAAGCTTGTTTGAATCCGGCACAGATGCCAACCCTGGTATGATGCGCCACTTCATCGGCAAGGACACCACTTATGACACCTCAAAAACAGAGTTGTTGTTAAACGGCAGCGACATCAAGTGTCCGGTAGTTGACACCAAAATGATCGCCGCATACCTTAGATACTTTAAAAAGTTAGGAAAAATTTAAGATATGAAGATTGGAATCCCTCGGGCTCTTTTATATCATCGCTATGACGTTCTCTGGACAACTTATTTCCAGGAACTCGGCTTTGAGACAATCGTCAGCCCAGTTACTAATAAGACAATTTTAGAAGACGGCGACAGATATGCCATTGACGAGAACTGCTTATCCAGCAAGTTATTCTTTGGACACGTATCCGCCTTGGTTGGCAAATGCGACTATATTTTTGTACCTCGTATTGCCAATTACGGAAAAGAAGGTGTTCTCTGCTCTCGTTTCGAGGCATTGTACGATATCGCTGTCAACACATTCCGCGGCAAAGGAACAGAATTCATCACTTGTGACATTGACGTAGAACAGAAAAAATCCGAACTGGATGCATTTTCCAGCCTTGCACTTTGCTTTGACAAAACATTTACAGAAGGCGCTCGCGCCTACGAAGCGGCAAAAGAAGCAGCACGCAAGGCACAGCAGGCAAAAATCACATACCAGGAATCTCTTTTAGAAAAAGACGGCATTAAGATATTGGTAGTCGGACACAGTTACAATCTGCACGATACTTATATCGGTCTGCCAATCATCCAGGCACTGAAAAAACTGGATGCCATTCCTCTTTTAGCAGACTCTGTGGATATGGACAACGTTCGCAATCGTTACACAAACATTTGCAAAGATGTTCCTTGGATGGTAAACAGAGAATTAGTTGGTGCGATAGACTTGTACCATGATATGGTAGACGGCATCATTCTGATTACCGCATTCCCATGCGGTCCAGACTCCATGATGAACGAGATGATCATTCGCAGAGTAAAGGATAAGCCTATTTTAAACCTGCTTCTTGACAGCCAGGACGGCAACGCAGGTATCGAAACTCGTCTGGAAAGCTTTGTCGATATCATTCGTTTTAGAAAGGAGGCGCAGATCTAATGAGCAAGCCACCTTATAAGCTTTGTTATCCACAGCTTGGCAGCTACGGCATCGCAATCCGCCATTTTGTATTAAAAGGTCTTGGCGCAGATTACGTAGCTCCTCCTCCAACAACAAAGAAGACAATCGAACTTGGTGCTAAACACAGCCCTGACTTTGTATGTGCTCCATTCAAATTCATGATGGGCAACTATATCGAAGCCATGGAAAAAGGCGCCGACGTAATCATTGGCACAGGCGGCACTTGCCGACTTGGCTATTACGGTGAACTCCATGAGCAGATCTTAAGAGATCTTGGCTATGACTTTAAGTTCTTTAATCTTACAACCTTTAACTACAAAAGCTTAAAGGAACTGATCAAAGCATTAAAAAGCTACGGTCATGAGACAAGCACGTTAAGAATCTTGCTGGCGCTTCCATCTACCGCAAAGATGTTGACTGACATCGACAAAGTGGAAGATTATTTGCGAAAAAACATTGGTTTTGAAATAAATGACGGAGACTTTGAAAAGGCTCACGCTATTTACTTAGGCGAGCTGCGCAAGGCAAAAAGCCTGGGCGATGTGCGCCGCGCTTTCAAAAAAGTCATGAACACCATGTCACAGATTCCGATTCAGAAACCAGAGAATCCACTTCGCATCGGTGTTGTTGGCGAATACTTTACAATTTTGGATGAAGAGTCCAACCATCACATTGAAAAGAAACTGGCCAAAATGGGGGCAGAGATTCATCGTTGGATGACACTCTCTAATTCTGTTGTTGTATGTCCGGAGAAGGGTCTTGGCAAAAAACTGCCACACTACTTTAGCTATGACATCCGCAAGTTCCCATCCTCCATTTGGCATAAGATCCACTTAAAACAGGTTTCCAATTACGTCAAATTTGACATGGGCGGTTCTTCCGTTGCCACAGCAGCAATGGCAGAACAGTACGCGAAGCAGGGCTTCCACGGACTTGTCCATGTAAAATCTTTTGGATGTATGCCTGAAATGGACGTAATCCCAGTCCTTCACAACATCAGCGCTGACTACAAAGTGCCAATCTTATTCTTAAGCTATGACACTCAGACCAGTGATACCGGTATTGAGACCCGACTGGAAGCATTTTATGACATGATCCAAATGAGAAAGGAAGTAACAGAATCTTGAAAAAAGCATATTTAGGTATCGATATCGGCTCCATTTCCACAAAAGGTGTTGTAATCGATGAAAACAAAAACATTCTTGCCAGCGTTTATCTTTGGACAGAAGGCAATCCTATCGGCGCTTCCAAAAAAGTAATCGCAAGACTTGGTGAAATGCTGGATCAGAATGAATATAAAGTAGTTGCTGCCGGCACAACAGGCAGTGCTCGTAAGCTGGTTGGCGCTATGTGCAATGCCAGCATTGTAAAAAACGAAATCACAGCTCATGCAGTTGGAACTACAACTCTTCATCCAGACGTTCGTACAATTTTAGAGATCGGCGGTCAGGATTCCAAGATCATCTGCGTAGAAAACGGCGTTGCGGTAGATTATGCCATGAACACACTCTGTGCTGCTGGTACAGGTTCTTTCCTTTCCAGTCAGGCAAGACGTCTTGGCGTAGAAGTAGAACAGTTTGGCGAGATTGCTCTCTCTTCTACCAATCCAACTCCTATTGCTGCACGCTGTACAGTATTTGCTGAGTCCGACCTGGTACATAAGATCCAGATGGGCCACAAAAAAGAAGACATCATTGCTGGTTTATGCAACGCAGTTGCAAACAACTATTTAAACAACATCGGCAAAGGCAAAAAGATTGAATCCCCTATCGTATTCCAGGGCGGCGTAAGTAAGAACCAGGGCGTAGTCAAAGCATTTGCAGACTCCCTTGGCAAAGAAATCCTTGTAGACGAAGAAGGACATCTGATGGGCTGCTACGGTGCAGCAATCCTTGCACTTGGAAGCGGCATCGAGAAAGAATTTACTTTCGATGTAGCTGATATGGAATTTGTTACAAAAGAAGTAATTTGTCAGGGCTGCGCAAACCACTGTGAAGTAATCTGCGTATACCGTGGCGAAGAACTTTTAGATTCCTGGGGCAACAGATGTGAGCGAGGCGAAGTAAAAGCATAATGAGCGACAAATTTTTGTATGAGATTGACGGCCAGAAAGGCCAGATTCTAAAACTATACGAAGATCGATGTGTAATCGTTTTAAAAGGCGGTATAAAAACTTTGTTTTCCAAGAACAAGGCATCCGCCGAAAAAACGTTCTACTACAAGGACCTGGCAGACATCCAGTTGAAAAACAAAACTTCTGCCGGAAGCATTACTTTCCGATATAAAGAGTCTGTTCCAGAATCAGAGCAGCATGCTGAAAATCAGTTTGAATTCGGTGCTGGATTCACCACTCCAATGTACGGCGTAATCACAAGTCAAATGGATCATGTCTATGAAGACATCTTGGCCCATTGGAAATCAATTGTTGCCGATGAGCCAAAACAGGACTCTGCATTGGCATCCGATTCTGATGTTTTTGAGACAGTCGAATCCCAACCAACAATATCTGTTGCTGATGAATTATTAAAATTCAAGCAGCTTCTGGACATGGGCGCTATCACTCAGGAAGAATTCGACCAGCAGAAAGAGAAATTACTGCGATCCTAATATCACAAAAACAATACACCCAGACCATCCAAAGCGGATGTTCTGGGTGTTATTTTTGTCTTTCTATTTTTTTATCTATTACTTTTCCTTTGACCACAGGTAACAATAGATCTGTGTACGGGAAGTAAATGCATTCTCCTTAATCAGCTGTCGCACTTGTTCTTTTGTGTACCAGCCAGCCTGAATAATCTCCTCTGCATTGGTACTCTCTGCAAACTCCCCTTCTGCAACGCCGATACAGGTCACGTTTTTCTCATTGGAAAATCCAACCGCAACATAGCTGTCAGGAAGCCACTCTTTGATCTCTACAATCTGAAGTCCGGTTTCTTCCCACAGTTCACGGCGAGCACCTTCTTCTGGATTTTCCCCTGGTTCGATAAGCCCTGCTGGAAAACTATATACAAACTGGCCTGTGGCAGCGCGAAACTCACGGTTTAACAGAAGTTTCTCCCCGGTCACATCGTGCATGATCATCACAGAAGCTGCTGCCGGACAATCACAAAGAGCCTCATAATCTGGAATCTCTTTATCTCTGGAAACCATCTCATAGACCAAGTCTTTTCCCTCTCCCATATCATAGATCACGTTATATCGATTGATAAATCTGCCTTCTGCAACCTTTTGTATCTCTTTGTATTTCATCTTTTATCCTAACTCCTAACCACTGTTTATTTCATCTTCTCTACACAATATAGTATTATTTTTATTTTTTGTAAACTACATATTGTATTCTGTCTCTTTTGGTGTTAGAATAACCGCGGGAGTTTGTAAACATTCGCAGAGGGGCTTAAGATAATGTACGAACAGATGGATATCACTCAGTTTTTATATGGTGTCAGCATGAACGATGTTGACTTTTTGATGAACGATCAGCAGCAGATTGAATATAATGAGATCTGCCAGGAATGCAGCAACACTTGCAAGCAGAGTTTCCGCTGTTCCATCGTTCAGTGTCCATATTTTAGCGCATCACGCAAGGGCAGAGCAAAGAAAGTAGCAATGCAGGGATAATAATAGAGAAATCGCTATCAGCGATTTCTTTTTTTATTCTTCCAGACAAATAAATGTGATATAATAATCTCAAAATTTTTCCACTGGAGGTTTTGTTATGGGATTTTTTGAAAAAAGAAGACAGAAAAAAGAAGAAGCTGCCATGACAGGGGCGCAGTTGTATGAAAAAGCTTGGCAGCTAAGCGACGCAGGAGACAAAAAAGGTGCTTACGAATATCATTTGAAAGCTGCCGAAAAAGACTATGCAGAAAGCATCCTGTGTCTTGTCCACTATATTTCCCTTGGTATCGTTTCTGATACTAGTGCGTCAGATGCGCTTCCATGGGTTAGAAAATTAAAGGAGCTGGGCTACGGAGATGCTGAAATCACTTGCCTTAAACATCGTGGCAGTGACAAACCGCATACCGTGGATTCTCTTCTGGAGTTAGCCCGCGAGGTGGAGGAAGAAAACCGAATTGCAAACATGTCCCCTGAGGAAAAATATCAGAATGGCCGAAAACATGACCAATTCTCTGGCATGGGTGTTTACAAAGATTGTGACCCAGACGCCGCAAAAGCTTTCTACTGGTATAAAATGGCTGCTGAAGAGGGTCACATCAGTGCGCAGAATCTGGTCGGTCTAATCTACCAAGTTGGCTACGATGTTGTGGAGCCAGATTACGAAGAGGCCTTTCGATGGTACTTGATGGCTGCATTTAATCCGAGCTTTAACGAGCGCACCGCAGACAAAAATACTATCCACAGCCACAAAGTAGCCTACGACAATCTCACTGGGCTATTCAAACACTTGCCAAATTACGAAGCGCTCTTGTATAAGTATCTTCCAGACCAGGCCGGTGATATTATTGAAAACTATAACGAAAACGCATCTCTTCTCGAAACAATGTTAAGTCCTGAATTTATGAAGATCGTCGCAGAAGCTGTCAAGGACGTTGAAAGGGAAAAAAATCTGTAATTTTAAAATAATAGTATTCGCAGTATTCGCAAAAAAGGCACATCCTCACGGACGTGCCTTTCTCAATGTTCTTATAAAATTTCTCTTAATTTCAATACATTTTCTTCTGTTGTTGCCCAGCTTGTAGCAAAACGTACAACAGAGTGATCTGGGCCTGATTTTTCCCAGTATTCATACTTCACATGCTCTTTGATTCTCTCAAGATCTGTGTCTTTAAATCTGATGAACTGCTGGTTTGTTGGAGAATGCCAAGCCATTTCATGACCTTTTTCTACTGCGATCTCTTTTACCAATTCTGCCATCTTGATTGCATGTTTGCTGATCTCAAGATACAGGTTGTCTGTAAATAATTCATCAAACTGAAGACCTAAGATACGGCCTTTTGCAAGAAGCGCGCCGTGCTGTTTCATAATTGTGAAGAAGCCCTTAGGTGCATTGTTCTTTGTGAACACAACAGCTTCGCCGCAGAGCGCACCAACTTTTGTGCCGCCAATGTAGAAGATGTCTACTAATTCTGCTAATTCTGGAAGTGTGATATCGCACTCAGAACTCATAAGACCGTAACCAAGACGAGCGCCGTCTACGTACAGTGGCAGATCATACTGTTTACAAACTTCTGAGATCTTAACCAGCTCTGCTTTGCTGTAAAGACTTCCTGTCTCTGTTGGGAAGGAAATATATACCATACCTGGGTTAACCATGTGCGCAGCATCCTGGAAATTATAGAAGTCGTACAGATAATCTTCTAATTCTTTGCCGCAAAGTTTGCCATCATGGCTTGGAAGGGCAATTACCTTGTGTGTTGTTGCTTCGATAGCACCAGCTTCATGCACGTTGATATGTCCTGTTTCGCAGGAAATAACACCCTGATAGATACCAAGCATAGAATCAATCACAGTTGCATTTGTCTGAGTTCCCCCTACCAGAAAATGAACTTCCGCATCTGGGCACTGGCAAGCTGCCTTGATCTTCTCTTTTGCAGACTGGCAGTAATCATCGTAACCATAACCAACCTGAGTTACCATATTTGTATCAAGCAATCTCTGCAACAGTCTTGGGTGTGCACCTTCAATGTAATCACTTGTAAAATTTAACATTTTTCTTCTCCTTTTCGCGTTTCGATAAAAAGGGTCACCGTCTAACTCCTTAAACCATGACCCCAACTTCACACATCATAACATCATATGTATATATACACAACATCTACCAACTATGTTTTTCTAAAAAACCTTTATTTTGTCATATCAAGAGCTAATTTTGCTCCGCCGTAGATACCTGCGTCATTTCCAAGAGTTGCAAGCACGAACTGTGCTCCTCTTGCCGCATGGAACACGTACTGATTATAGTTCTTCTCCACCAGCTCAACCAGAATCTGTCCCGCTTTGGACATGCCTCCACCGAGAACAAATACCTTTGGATTAGTTACTACGCCTAAAAGGGCGCAAGCTCTTCCCACTGTACATCCCCAGTCTTCCACCAGAGATGTGGCCAGCATATCTCCATCTGCATAAGCAGCAAAGATTTCCTTTGTTGTCAGCGGATCATAATAGCGAAGTGTTGTATTGATATCAAAGGCCTTCAGCAAACGTTTTGCAGTGTTTGCCAGTCCATTTGCAGATGCGTACTGCTCTAAGCATCCGCAATTTCCACAAGTGCACTTCTCTGTCTCCGCTGGATTCATACAGATATGACCGATCTCTCCACCAGCGCCGCTGTTACCAGAAACAATCTTGCCGTCTACGATGATGCCACCGCCAACGCCTGTGCCGAAAGTGATCATGATCACATCGTCATTGCCTGCTGCCGCGCCCTTATACATCTCGCCAAGCGCTGCCACGTTTGCATCATTTCCAGCCTTGCAAGGAAGTCCTGTCAATCTGGTCATCTCTTCTTCAATGTTAAAAACATCCCAGCCTAGATTGATTGCTTTTTTGATCACGCCATCTGCTGTTACAGGTCCTGGCACACCCATGCCAACACCTACTACCTCATCAACAGTAGCACCCACTGCTGCCAGCTTATCTGCCATGGCCTTTGCCACATCCGGCAAAATATGACTTCCGCTGTCAGCTGTGTTTGTAGGGATCTCCCATTTATCCAAAAGATTCCCTTCCACATCAAAGAATCCTAACTTTACGGTTGTCCCGCCTACATCTATACCAAATACATATTTTTTCATAGTTGCACCTCACACTTTTATTCTTAAATATCTGCTGTCGCTTACGCTGACTTAATGAAAGAACTTCTCTTTCGAAAGAATCTCTGTATCCTCCGCAAGCCCTCTTGCAAACATGATCTCCACATCTTCATCCCACACATCCGATGGCTTATAATTCTTCAGCATCTGGATCAAAATCTGTTCTCTCTCATTGCGGGGTTCATACCCATCTGCCTTTTCAAAAAACTGCACCTTCATATCAGCAACCGATCTGCACTGACTCTCTACTGTTACCTGACAGATCTTAGACAACAACCCCAGCGCAAATGCCGCCTCATAATTGCCGGTCATAATATTTACATCCTTCTGGGTCTTTCGAATCACCGCACTTCTGGCAATATCATGTATCATACTATACTCCTTTGATAAAAGGTTCAAAATCATCTGTATCCCCGCAGAAAACGCCCGGAATCTTAGAGAGCACGTGTTTCATTGCGGCCTGAGCCAGTTCTGCACTATCTGGATGTATCGTCACATAAAAAAGAGCTTTGGCCTGCTGTTTTGCGAGAAACTCATTGCTGTATTCATCCCCCAGATCCACTTCTGTCTGCTCAAAGTCAATAGACTTGCCGTCAGAAAGCACAACCTCCACGATGCCTGCAGCTTCCCAAATCTCCAGTTCTACGCCCTCATAATCTTCCAGAGACACTTTCACATCTCTGGCTGTCACTTCTTCTTTGGCCACAAAAAGCCACTGAGACGGAATCTTTACAGCCGCTGGTTTTTTCTCTTTTATCTTTTTTAACTTTGATTTATTTTTCATCCAGAGCACTCCTTAACTATAAAAATGTTTGTAAAACACTCTAAATTTCATTATACTTAAAGGCAAAGAAGCAATAAAGCCTTTTTTGCAAAAATATTGTTTCGCATTAAAAATAATGCAGAAAGGAATCACCATGATCACGATCACTCACGGCGAAGGCAAACATATTATCAAATTAGAGATTCTTACTACTGAAAAACGAGGTATCACCATCTTCATCACAGGAGGCGACACTCCTCACGTTGGCGCAGTGGCACTTGCAGTTCCATCCAAAAATGCTGCAACCGGCGAAAACACCTGCGACATTAACGTAATCACAGCCTACGGCCACAAAGATAGATTTCTTGCTGAAAAAGTTGCTGATATGGTCTGCAGAAAAACAGGGGAAATCACTTCCGTAACAGCAGGAGTTCACGTAGACGATGCATCGAAAGAAGACTTACTGCAGCTGATCGCCAACACAACCGCAGCCGCAGAAGCATTTTTAGCAGAATATTAAAATCATTCTCAAGAAAAAAACCAAAGTCCAGGTGCGATCTGCATCAGACTTTGGTTTTCTTTTTATTTCATTTCTTTATTTTATTATGACTTTCTAGCACTTCTTCTGTTTTGGTTTGTAGAACGCAACACCAAATACTACCACCAGTAAAACAACTGCAACAATCAGCCATCGACCAGTCAATGCCATACCCTGTGGTTTGAAGAAATCATAGTAACCTTTCAGATAAATGATTGCAATTACGATTGGAAGAATTACACTCATGTAGAACTTCAGCAAGCCGCCAGAAGGGAACTTGAAGCCTACGCCAGTATTAACTTCTTTGATAAAGTTATCCCAACCCCATCCGTTCTTTCTTACACAGAACAGTACGAATACTAAACTGCCCAGTGGAAGCAGGTTATAAGATACAAGGAAGTCTTCCACATCCATGATTGTTGTTCCTGGTCCCATCAGCTGGATTCCACTAAGAACGTTAAATCCTAAAACTGCAGGCATAGATAAGATAATCATGCAAATGATGTTGATGATAACTGCTTTCTTTCTGCTCCATCCGAACTTTTCAATACAGAACATTAAGATGTTTTCAAATACTGCAATAATTGTTGTGATAGCAGCGAAGGACATAAAGATAAAGAACAATGTTCCCCAAATTCTTCCACCTGCCATGCTGTTAAATACGTTTGGCAATGTGATGAACAACAGAGATGGACCCGCACCTGGTTCAATACCAAATGAGAAGCATGCTGGAATAATGATGATACCAGCCATCAGTGCAACGAATGTATCTACACAGATGATGCTAACGCTTTCGCCTAAGATTCTGCGGTCTTTCTTCATGTAACTTCCGAAGATCTGCATAGAACCAATACCGATACTCAGCGTAAAGAACGCCTGTGCCATAGCGGCAAACAGTACCGTTCCTAGGCCGTGTTCTCTAATTCCGTCTAATGTTGGAACTAAGTAGAATCGGATACCTTCTCCGGAACCTGGAAGCACAAGTGAACGGATAGCCAATACGATCATAAGCAAGATCAGCACTGTCATCATAACCTTTGTGATCTTCTCAATACCATTCTGAAGACCCATCGCGCAGATTAAGAAGGAAATGACAACTGCAACAATCATCCATCCCATCATTGTAGGAGCAGAACCTAACATAGAGCCAAATGCTCCTTCAATCTGCCCCGCATCCATAACTGCTAATTTCCCAGCCGCCATACGGTACACATAGAACAGCATCCAGCCGCCAACCATTGTATAGAACATCATTAACAGATAAGAACCAATCAAACTGAACCATCCTAAGTGATGCCACTTGGTGCCTTTGGCTTCCAAATCACCAAATGCTGTAGCCATACTCTTGCCACTGCCTCGTCCAACGGTAAATTCGCTGACAAGAATTGGAAGTCCAAAGATTACCAAAAAGATTAGATAGATCAAAATAAACATGGCCCCGCCATACTGACCTGTAATATAAGGAAACTTCCAGACATTTCCAAGGCCGATTGCACAACCGGCAGAAACAAGGATAAATCCTAGTCTAGACCCAAACTTTTCTCTTTCTTTCATAAGAAATCCCCTTTAACACATTTTCATTATATGCACAATACAAATTTTGCGCTTATACGATTTTAACACTTCAAAGCGCCGA
>JAZQSD010000077.1:0-5351 GCA_045629925.1 Eubacterium sp. | reverse complement strand
TTGATAGCAGTGGGGGATGGCAGCAAAGGTGCAATGATGGCCACGGCTGCGAAAATGTCTGCTAAGTGCATCGAAAAGGAACCAATATATTTTCCTGGTTTACATAATGCGCCTTGCGATCTTCCAAAGGAATTCGCAATTTGTGTGTTGGGCACATTGATGGCATTTTAAATAGGTTTACATAACGTTGAATGTAACGCAATAAAAAAGTTCTATCTGATGGAAGATAAAATCCGTTCAGATAGAACTTTTTCTTTTTTATAACAGCTGATAGGACAGCATAAGATGCATCCGCGTATTCCAATCGGTTAGGTCGATGTCTGTAAGTTGCACAATTCGCTCCATACGTTTGATAAAGGTAGTTCGATGAACATAAGCGCAATCCGCTGCTGCAGACATGTTGTACTGGGTCTGAATAAATAACTTCAGTGATTCGTAATACTGGCTGCCGTTTGCTTCATCATATTCTTTTAGTGTCAGCAAAGCCGGGTGACAGATGAACTCTGCGGGAAGAATGGATGTGCACTGCTTTTTGATATGGGAAATAGTATAATTCTCAAAAAAGTAATACCACAGGTGTGGGTGTTCTTGAATGCCTAAGTCCATTGCGATTTCAGCCTGAGTGACAGCTTGTGGAAGGTGAGAAAAATCTGTAAAAGGAATACTGATTCCCGCTGTCAGAAGGTTGTCTCGGACAAAATAGGCCAGTGCCTGTTCAAACTGCTTTTCTACAAACTTCTGATTGATCAAAACGATGGTTTTCCCATTCCATTCTGTGGCAGCTGTGTAGTGCCACTGGTTTTCAATCTGTGGACAAAGATATTCTGAATGCAGCTTTTTTTCCCTGCGGTAGGTGGCATCAAAGACCATAATGCGGAACGTGTCTTGAAAAGCCCAGTTTTTTTCTTGGAGAGCCTGCTGCCATAGTGCTTGCGTAACAGACTGTCCACTCAGGGAATTACGCATAAATAATCGAAGGAGCTGAGATGGCTCTTGGTTTACATAAAATGTACCTTCCCGGCTGTATTTGTCAGTGATACATTCTCCAAGGCGCTGTAAAATATAACTGTGATACGCGTTCTCGTAAGGATTCTTAGAGTACATTAGGACTAATCTTGCCAAAAAACAATCATCTATCCGAATGTTTTTTGCCAAAAAATGGTAGTCATCTTCGAAATCAAATACGTCGTTATGAGATTCCAGTTCTTCATAGCCAGGGGTGCTTAGCAGCTGGGCTGCAATTTTGATAGAAAGGCGACCGTTTTCTACGCGTTCGTCAATATAACCCATCTCGGCAGATTTTGACTTAGAATAAGCGATGTAGACAAAATCTTTGTCTAACAGAGAAAAGGGTTGCTCTAAGATGTCATCACTGTAATCGGCAAGATCCTGATAATTTTTGCTGGTCAGACTAAACAACTGAAGATTGCGCTCCCATCTGCTGAATTTTTCATTCATAGATCCCAGAAGATTATATAGCTTTATTGGGGCATCTGTTTCCACAATAACAACGGGAGTCTCTATATCCATTTTCAGGGAAAAAGGTGACATAATATCACTGGTTATGTAAACTATTATATTACTGGGGCTGACAGAATTGAGAATCCTATTGTAATCATCAATACGGTTTTCGTTGACGATAACAAGAACCTGATCGTATGTAAGGTGCTCCTCGCTTACATCAAAGTGTCGTATTGTAGATGTAAAAACACTGTTGTTATAATGGGATACACGGAATCTGTAAGAGTTATGATCTAGAAAATAGCTTAATATATCAATGTTTATCATGTTTTTCTCCACTTTTTAATATCGAGATGTTTTTTTGTATCAGCACACTACAAAGTGTAGTTTTTAAACAACAATTTGTCAATAGAATATGGATTTACCAAAATAAAAAGGATGATTATAATAAAGAGGAACAGTAAGTGCAAAAGCACTTGCGCAGTATATCTTAGTCAGATAAAATGAACTGAGATAAAGTAACTTTTATCAAAATTTTAGGTCTATGGAGAGGTATATCATGTTAACAGGAAAAGAAAACTTAAGAGAAACCATGAAAAAAGATGGTAAACCAGATCGCTATGTAAAACAGTATGAGTTCTTACATCTGTTGGTGCCAGACACATATTACATGGGCAATTATCCATTTATCCCAGGTTCCCCAGACGGCGTAGATCAGTTTGGTGTAACTTGGACACTTCCAGAAGGACAGATGGGTGCGTTCCCACTTCACGATGATGAACACCGTGTATTAAAAGATATTACACAGTGGAGAGAGATCCTTCACAAACCATTTATTCCAGAAGATCCTGGATACTGGGGAATGTTAAACGGAATCGCTGCTCAGGCTGACAGAGAAAATCAGTTTGTTTGTGCAGTTCAGGTACAGGGTATCTTTGAAAGACTTCACGCGCTGATGGGCATGGAAGATGCGCTGGCAAACTTCTACGAAGAACCAGAAGAAATGGAAGAATTGATCGAGTTCTTAACAGAATGCGAATTAGACTTTGCTAAAACTATGATTGAAAAATGCCACATTGAAGCGGTATTACATCACGATGACTGGGGTGCAACAGAGAACTCTTTCATGTCTCCAGCAATGTTTGAAGAATTCATCCTTCCAGCATATAAGAAAATCTACGGATTCTACAAAGAAAACGGCATCTTAGTTGTACACCACAATGACGGATATGCTCGTAACCTTGTTCCATACATGATTGAAATGGGTATCGATATCTGGCAGGGTGTTATCCCAGCAAATGATATGCCATCTCTTATCGAAGAATTCGGTGGACAGATTACATTCATGGGTGAGATTGAAACACGTCTTCTTGATGTTCCAGGCTGGACACCAGAATTAGTAAAAGAAGAAGTAGAACGTGCCTGCAGAAAATGCGGAACACATTGTTTCATTCCATCTCTTACAGCAGGTATGCCATATACAGCATTCGGCGTAGGCGAAACAGTTGATGCAGAAATCGAACGCATGAGCAAAATTATGTTTGCTTAATTAAAAAAAGGAGGACCATTATGAACGAAAGAATTGCAGAATTATTGAATGATCAGATTAACAAAGAATTGTACAGTGCATATTTATATTTGGATATGTCCAATTATTACGATGACCTTGATCTTGATGGTTACAGTAACTACTACATGGTACAGGCACAGGAAGAGCGTGACCATGCTATGATGTTCTTGAAATACATGCAGGATAATGGTCTGAAAGTAACATTAAAAGCAATCGATAAGCCAGACAAAGAATTCAAGGATGTACTGGAACCACTTGTTGTTGCAGCTGAGCATGAATGCTATGTAACATCTCTAATCAACAACATTTATCACGAAGCACATCAGGCGAAGGATTACCGTACAATGAAGTTCCTTGACTGGTTTGTAAATGAGCAGATGGAAGAAGAAGATTCTGCAAATACAATGATCAATCGCTACAAACTGTTTGGTCAGGATGCGAAAGGTCTGTACTTGCTGGATCAGGAATATCTGGCTCGTGTATATACAGCACCAACAGTTGCTGAATAAGAAATACTACATTTTATAAAAAAGAGCGTCTCGCAAAATTGCGATGACGCTCTTAATTTTTCTTTCGTTTGTTTTTAGAACAGACCTCTTCCGTTTACACATTCAATATTGCCTACATCGTGGTTTACAACATCCCAATGTTCAGCAAGCTTGCCGTCTTCCAAACGGTAAATGTCACAAACTTTGTTCACGATACCGTTTGCTAATGTACATTTGAAAAATACATATACCATATCTTCGTCAGCACCGATCTTAACGATTTCCATGTGAGGTTTCATGGAGAAGAATCGTTCTGTGAACTTAATAAAACCTTCTTTTCCGTCTTCTACGGTTGGGTTGTGCTGTACATAATTGTCTAACATGAATTCATCTAAGTTAGACACATCCCATTTGTTGAAAACTTCTTCATAAAACTTGATTACGACTTCTTTGTTACTCATAAAAGACCACCTTTTTATTAAAAATATTTTGGAAATATTTCCTGGCTGTTATTATATCGAACTTGTGCCTAAAAGGGAATGGACATCTGTCCAATGTTAAATGTTAGTTTTATATCCATTTAATCTGGATGTGCTCTGATGGAACCAAGCTACATACGGATAAAATGTAGGAATCTTCCAGCATCTTCTGTGTAAAGAATAAGCCAGCATCAGAACATTGAATCTGATAAGGCTCTGTGCTTGTGTCAAAAGTAAAAGAAAAACTTGTCAGTGACATGGAAAGGCCCATGCCAGCATGCTTGATGCGGCTTTCTTTTAAGGTCCAGAACCGGAAGAACCATTCTTTGCCCGCTTCCTCTGTCACAGCCATTTGTTCCCAAAAAGCTTTTTCTTCCTCCGTAAAGACTTTGCGGAAAATGGCAGGTGTAAAATCGTGGATTTTTTCAATATCAGCGCCGATTGTCTGGCTGCTTACCGCACAGATGGCGATGTCAGTTCCGTGGCTGATATTAAAGTGGATCTCTGGATGATTTTTCAGGAAAGGTTTTCCGTATTCATTTTTCTCTAAATGTTCTTCCAACGCTTCTGGGGCAATATGAATCTGGTATAGGTCAGACAATGCCTGAGACAGCAGAGACAATCCCACGTTGTGTTCGAAGGTGTGTTTCATTTTTTCGGGTTGTTTAAAACGGGTAATGTAGATATGACACATGATAAGCCCTTTCTTTTTGCCAAAGTAATATCTAACAAACAAAGAATAGCATGCCAGTGTTGGACCTGTCAAAAAGATTGGAATGCTTTCTGTTGATATTCACAATTATTAAAAATTAGATTATAATGATTACAATTATACGGTAAAACGAATGAAACAAGGAGGAAAACAGTATGGGTTTAATAAAGGCAATCGTTGGTTCAACAGGTGGCGTTTTAGCGGATCAGTGGAAAGAGTTTTTCTACTGCGACTCTATGGATGCTGATGTGATCATAACGAAGGGGCAGAAGAAGCAGACAAAGAGATCTTCTAACAAAAAAGGCGATGAAAATATTATCACAGAGGGCTCGCTGATCACTGTCAATGAAGGTCAGTGCATGATCATTGTGGAGCAGGGAAAAGTAGTAGATCTGTGTGCAGAGCCGGGAGAGTATACTTATAATGCTTCAACGGAGCCATCTCTTTTTGTGGGACCTTTGGGCCAGAGCATAAAAGAGGTTTTCCACAATATAGGAAAACGTTTTACTTTTGGCGGAGAAGCTCCAAAGGATCAGAGAGTATATTATGTAAACTTAAAAGAACTTGTGGGGAACAAATATGGAACGCCAAACCCAGTTCCATTCCGTGTAGTGGATAAAAATGTAGGGCTGGATATAGAT
>JAZQSD010000076.1:0-38035 GCA_045629925.1 Eubacterium sp. | reverse complement strand
TGGTTTCAGGTCATATGTTGCAACCTTTGGAGAATTTACAAGGATTCTTTCTTCACCGGCATTAGGTTCTTCCACACCACCGTTAAAGAAGAATGTTACGTGCGCGTATTTTTCTGTCTCAGCGATTCTTGCTTGTGTTTTGCCGTTTGCTGCCAGATACTGACCAAATGTGTTGGAAAGTTCCTGTTTGTGGAAAGCAATTTCTTTATTTGGAATCGTTACATCATATTCTGTGAAGCAGATATATGTAACATCTTTTCTTGAACCTCTGTCAAATCCATCAAACTCATCTGTACAGAATGCTCTTGAAATTTCACGGGCTCTGTCTGGACGGAAGTTGTAGAAAATGATTGTGTCTTTATCTTCTACAGCTGCAATCTGTTTGCCCTCTTCTGTGATTGCTACTGGAACTACGAATTCATCTGTAACACCTGCATCGTAAGAAGCCTGGATAGCATCTACTGCATTTTCAGCAAATACTTCCCCTGTTCCTGTCAATGTTTTGTATGCTTCATACACACGTTCCCAGCGGTTGTCTCGATCCATTACATAGTAACGGCCGATTACAGATGCGATCTTGCCCACTCCAATCTCATCCATCTTCTGCTGTAATTCTTCAATAAATCCTTTTCCTGATGTAGGCGCTGTATCACGTCCATCCATGAAGCAGTGTACATATACTTTTTCAACACCTTCTCTTTTTGCCAATTCTAAAAGGCCGTATAAGTGTGTGTTGTGGCTGTGTACACCGCCATCAGAAAGGAGTCCGTACAGATGAAGAGAAGAATTGTTTGCTTTTACATTTGCGATACCTTTCAGCAGTGCTTCGTTTTTGTAAAAATCTCCATCCTGGATTTCTTTTGTAATACGTGTCAGTTCCTGATAGACAATGCGGCCTGCGCCCATGTTTAAGTGTCCAACTTCAGAATTGCCCATCTGGCCTTCTGGAAGTCCAACAGCCATTCCGCTGGCATTTCCTTTTACAAATGGATATTCTTCCATCAGACTATCTAAATTTGGGGTTTTTGCCTGAAAAACAGCATTTGCCTGCTCTTTTTCATTTAATCCAAAACCATCTAAGATCATCAATACGGTTGGTTTCTTGCTCATTCTTAATCCTCCATTATTCTATGTACAAGGCCTGTTTCATCGATGTGTGCTCGTTCAGAAGAAATCCGGTTCATAAAATCAATGATGTTCTGTCGTCTTTCTCCTTCCGCCACGTATGTCTCGCAGTCGGACTGGACACATGGAATAAAACGAAACTCTATGTTTCCTTCTTTATCAATAATAACTTGTGAAATTCCGGTGTCAATGGTTCTGTAATTGAACCAGAAATTTCCTAAACTGTAGATCACCGGAACATCCCCTATATAATCAATCCCCTGCAGACAATGGGTATGTCCGCCAATAATGACGTCTGCCCCCGCCGCTACAAACTGTTCTGCAAGGCTTACTTGATCACTTTCATAATAATTGGTATTTTCTGTTCCCCAGTGAACAAAGGCAATGACATGATCACTTTTTTGTTCTGCCTCTTCAATAACCTGCAAAAACTTTTCAGGATCTAATGTTTTCAACACACCAGGCTGATCTTCGGTGGCTTCTTTTGTATACTTTGTACCTCGCTCAATCTGGGTTGCAGATACAAAACCGATGACTTTTTCATTCATAACAAAATACACCGGCTCCATGGCTTCATCAATATTTCTGCCCGCCCCAACATAAGGAATCTCTGCCTGTTCCAGAACTTCCATGGTTTCTACAAGGGCTTCTGCGCCGTAATCATAGGCGTGATTATTTGCAAGAGAGGCTATATCTGCGCCCATTGCAGTTAAAACCTCCACTCTGGATGGATTACCGCGAAACACATAGGCTTTTCCTGCTAGCGGGGACCCTTTTGTGCTGAGGGCATATTCATTGTTGATCATCAAAACATCTGCGCTGTTTAACTCAGTCATAACATCTTCTGACAAACAGTCATATATCCCATTCTCCTGTTTATCCATGTACTCAACAATGCTCCATCCTTCTGAAAGGCAAATATCGCCGATAAAATCCATAACAATGCGGTCTTCACTAGCACACTCTTTCCAAAAGACTTTATCATCACTGTCAAAACGAGCCTCTATTTCAGCTCGTTTCTGGGCAGCCAATTCTTCTGGAGTTGGTTCCTTTATCTCTGGCTCCTCCACTGTGGATTCCATCTGTGCACTTTCAGATTGAACACTGCTGGTTGGTACGTTCATTTCCTGCTCGGCACCGTTTTGAATGCCGCAACCTGAAAATACAATGGCCATTGTCGAAATTACTGGGACGATTGTTCTGATCCGTTTTTTCCAATGGTTTCTAACCATAGTTTTTCCTCTTGTAACAAAATGATGTTCTTCAGAAATGGGGATTTCAGATCTGCCCCGAAATCCCCATCCTTTTTACATTTGATATGCTCTTATTTGTTGTAGTTTACTATATCACCAAACTCTGGTTTTAAAGATGCACCGCCTACAAGGCCGCCATCGATGTCTGGTTTTGCAAATAATTCTGGAGCTGTCTTTGCATTAACAGATCCGCCGTACTGAATACGGATTGCTTCAGCTGTTTCTTGATCAAAGATTTCTGCAATACATTCACGGATTGCACCACATACTTCCTGTGCCTGATCTGCTGTAGCTGTTTTGCCAGTGCCAATAGCCCAGATTGGTTCGTAAGCGATGACTGCTGTTTTTGCCTGATCTGCTGTAACATTTAAGAACGCGATCTTAATCTGCTGACGAATCCAGTCAATTGTGATTCCCTGTTCTCTCTGTGTAAGAGATTCACCGCAGCAAACGATTGGAGTAATGCCGTGTTCAAAAGCTTTTAACACTTTCTTATTTACTGTTTCGTCTGTCTCTGCAAAATATTCTCTTCTCTCAGAGTGTCCGAGAACAACATATTTAACACCTGCATCTACTAACATTGCTGGGGAGATTTCTCCTGTATATGCACCACTTTCTTCATAGTACATATTTTCTGCACCAATGCAGATATTGCTGCCTTCAGCTGCCTGCATAGCAGGGATGATATCAATTGCAGGAACGCAGAACACTACGTCTACATCATCATTTGCAACCAAAGGTTTTAATTCATTTACTAAGGCAACTGCCTCGCTTGGAGTTTTGTTCATTTTCCAGTTGCCGGCAATAATTTTTCTTCTAGCCATGATTACTCTCCTATTTGTTAGTAGCTGCTACTACACCTGGAAGGTCTTTGCCTTCTAAGAATTCTAAGGATGCACCACCACCTGTAGAGATGTGTGTCATCTTATCACCGAAACCGAGCTGGTTTACTGCTGCTGCAGAGTCACCACCACCAATGATTGTTGTTGCATCTGTTTCTGCAAGAGCTTCTGCCACTGCGATTGTACCTTTTGCAAGTACTGGGTTTTCGAATACGCCCATTGGTCCGTTCCAAACAACTGTCTTAGCTGTTTTAGCAGCTTCTGCGTAAAGTTCACATGATTTTGGTCCGATATCTAATCCCATTACATCTGCAGGAATCTTATCTGCATCTACTGTGATTGTTTCAATAACTGCATCGATTGGGCTTGGGAAAGCTTCTGCACATACAGCATCTACTGGAAGAAGGATCTTTTTGCCGAGATCTTCTGCTTTTTTCATCATTTCTACACAATAGTCCAGTTTTGTATCATCTACTAAAGATTTACCGATTTCACAACCATTTGCTTTTAAGAATGTGAATGCCATACCACCACCGATGATAAGTGTGTCACATTTTTCTAACAGGTTGGAGATTACATTTAACTTGTCAGCTACTTTTGCGCCGCCAAGGATTGCAACAAATGGTCTTTCTGGATTGTTTACTGCATTTCCTAAGAAATCGATTTCTTTCTGCATAAGGTAACCAACTGCTGCTGTTTCTACAAGTTCAGAAACACCTACGTTAGAGCAGTGTGCACGGTGAGCTGTACCGAACGCATCGTTTACGAACAGGTCGCAAAGAGAAGCAAGTTCTTTGCTGAACGCTTCGCCATTTTTTGTTTCTTCTGCGCGATAACGTGTGTTTTCTAAAAGAATTACATCACCATCCTGCATAGCTTCTACTGCAGCTTTTGCATTTGGTCCAACTACTTCTGCGTCAGCAGCGAATTTAACTTCCTGACCGAGAAGTTCAGAAAGACGAACTGCAACTGGTGCTAAAGATAATTCTGGTTTTGGTTCTCCCTTTGGTTTGCCAAGGTGAGAGCAAAGAATTACTTTTCCGCCGTCTTCTACTAATTTTTTGATTGTTGGAAGTGCAGCTACAAGACGGTTTTCGTCTGTGATCTTGCCTTCTTTTAATGGCACGTTGAAGTCACATCTGCAAAGGACTCTTTTGCCTTTTACATTAATATCATCTACAGATACTTTGTTTAACATGGTTTTATCTCCTTTTTTCTAAAGAATCTGCTGCCCAAACCATTCTTAAAAAGGCTTGGCAACGAAAAATGGTCCGGCCCTTATGGACCGGACCGATTGTCACTCGTTTTGATTATGCTAATTCAGCAAAGTATTTGATTGTACGAACCATCTGGCTTGTGTAGCTGTTTTCATTGTCGTACCAAGATACAACCTGAACCTGTGTTGTGCCATTATCTAATGCAACTGCCATTGTCTGTGTTGCATCGAATAAGGAACCGTATGTCATACCGATGATATCAGAAGAAACGATTTCATCTGTGTTGTAACCGTAAGATTCGTTAGCTGCTGCTTTCATAGCTGCGTTGATTTCGTCAACTGTTACAGCGCCTTCTACAACTGCGTTTAAGATTGTTGTAGAACCTGTTGGTGTTGGGATACGCTGAGCAGCACCGATTAATTTGCCAGATAATTCTGGGATAACAAGACCGATTGCTTTAGCTGCACCTGTGCTGTTTGGAACGATGTTAACAGCTGCTGCACGTGCTCTTCTTAAATCGCCTTTTCTGTGTGGACCATCTAATGTGTTCTGATCGCCTGTGTAAGCGTGGATTGTGCACATGATACCGGATTTAACTGGTGCTAAATCGTTTAATGCTTTTGCCATTGGTGCAAGGCAGTTTGTTGTACAAGAAGCTGCAGAAATGATTGTATCTTCAGCTGTTAATGTTTCATGGTTTACGTTGAATACAACTGTTGGAAGGTCATTTCCTGCTGGAGCAGAGGTAACAACTTTCTTAGCACCTGCGTTGATGTGTGCCTGTGCTTTTGCTTTAGATGTATAGAAACCAGAACATTCTAATACAACGTCAACATCATTTGCTGCCCATGGGCAATTGTTTGCATCTGGTTCAGCGTAGATTTTGATTTCTTTTCCATCAACTGTGATAGAACCTTCACCAGCTACTACTTCTTTGTTATATCTTCCCTGAGAAGAGTCATATTTTAATAAGTGAGCTAACATTTCTGGGCTTGTTAAATCGTTGATTGCTACGATTTCATAACCTTCTGCTCCGAACATCTGTCTGAATGCTAAACGACCAATACGGCCAAAACCGTTGATTGCTACTTTTACTGCCATTTTTTAGTTCCTCCTGATTTTTTCATTCATTATCATTATAAAATTAAATGCTTTTTTATCCGTGTAACTCTCTCGAGCACACCTGTTATATTTTACCTAATTTGCATTTTAAATTCAATAGCTACGGGTGTTAAAAAATAGACAAATATGTTAATTTCTTGACAAATCCTTGTTCTTTTTGACAAACAATATATTTCGCTATATCATGATAAGGAAAAACTATGATTTTTAAAGGAGTTTTCCTATGATTTGGGACATGCACATGCACACACATTTTTCCGGAGACAGCACCGCTACTCCTGAGTCCATGGTGGAAGAAGCCATTCGACTGGGCCTGCCTGGCATCTGTTTTACCGATCATCTGGATTGGGATTATCCGGAAGAAATCGATTTTGATCTTGACGTGCCTTCTTACATGGCAAAAGTCATGGAACTGAAAGAAAAATATAAGGATCAGATCACTCTGCTCTTTGGCATTGAGCTTGGCATTCAGCCACATTTGGCTGATCGTCTGCAGATTCTCACCGATGCATATCCTTTTGATTTTATCATTGGATCATCTCATTTAGTCCATTGCAGAGACCCTTATTTTCCAGCTTTTTACGAAGGCCGCCCAGAGGAAGAAGCTTACCGTGAATACTTTAATTCCATTATGGAAAACTTAAATCTTGATTTTAAAAACTACGATACTTACGGACACATTGACTACACAGTCCGGTATGGCCCAAATAAAAATCTTTATTATACCTATGAAAAATATGCAGATATATTAGATGCTATTCTAGAAAGACTGATACAGTTAGAGATTGCTTTGGAAGTAAACACTGCTGGTTTTAAATACGGCCTTGGACATCCAAACCCAACTGAGTCTGTAATCCGCCGCTACCATGAGCTTGGCGGAAAACTGATCACCATCGGTGCAGACGGTCACAAGCCGGAACATATCGCTTATGATTTCCATAAAGTTCCGGATTTATTGAAGGAATGCGGATTTGACAGCTACGTGATCTTCAAACAGAGAAAACCAGAATTCGTTAAATTATAATCAAAGGAGAGATGCTATCTCTCCTTTTTTATTGCAGATATGTGACCGCTCTCTTTATTGCCTGAACGGCTGATTCTAACTCTTCTTTTGTATTTTCTTCCCCTATTGTAATCCTTATTGCTCCTTTGGATTCATTTTCGCCTCTTCCAATAGCCAAAAGTACATGAGATGTTTTTCCCTTTCCTGTGGAACATGCAGAACCGGACGACACACAGATTCCCTCCAGATCAAGCATTGCTGTCAGTGCAGCCCCATCGATGCCTGGAATACAGATACTTACATTTCCCGGTAGTCTGTATGTGGGATGCCCGTTAAAAATTGTCTCTGGAAGTTCTTGTCGAATCCTTTGCATCAAATACTCTCGTCTTTTTCTTACCTGCATCATTTTCTTCTCTAGATCTTCACAGGATATTCTTGCCGCTTCTCCCATCCCAACAATCCCAGGTACATTTTCTGTTCCTGAACGGAGTCCTTGCTCCTGGCCGCCGCCTGTGAGCATTGGTTTGATCATTTTAGGATTTCGGATGTATACAAACCCTATCCCTTTTGGGCCATTACACTTATGCCCGCTGGCTGTAAGAAAATCAAGCCTTTGGGTCTCCGGATAAATTGGCAGATGGCCATATGCCTGCACTGCATCTGTATGGAACAAAATATTTCTCTGAGCTGCGATTCGCCCAATTTCCCGAATGGGCTGGATTGTCCCTATCTCATTGTTCCCATACATGACAGAGATTAAGACCGTATCAGGACGTATCTCTGCTGCCAGTTGCCGAACATCAACCATTCCATATCGGTCAACATTCAGGTAACTTACATCTACCCCCATCTGTTCCATCTCCCGACATGTATTTAAGACGGATGGATGTTCAATAACAGTAGTTATGATATGTGGCTTTTTTGCAGACTTCCCATCTATCACTCGCCTTAATACCCAATTATTCCCCTCCGTCCCGCCGGAGGTAAAAAGAATTGTCTCTACCGGAACACGCAAAGTTGCAGCAATCTTGCGCCGTGCATCCTGAATGGCCATCTTACTGTCTTCTCCCAATTCATATCCTGAAGAAGCATTCCCATAATATTTCCCATAATATGGCATCATCGCTTCCACCACGCCAGGAAAAGGTCTGGTAGTGGCTGCGTGATCCAAATATATCACTCGATTCATAAAACTACCCTTTCCTACATATTTTAAACAAAACCTTTTTTCAGGAGTCTCAATGCACAACATCATCCGCCACAAGTCCCTTGCTGACCTTCTTCAAAACAAATTGATTGCCGGAACGTTGCTTTTAACATTTACAGGCATCCTGACCCGATGTATTGGTTTCTTTTATAAAATATTCCTTTCCAGAATGATTGGTGCTGAAGCACTGGGTATTTATCAGCTTGTTTTCCCGATTTTTATGTTTGCGCTTTCTGTGTGCTGTGGCGGAATTCAGACCGCCATCTCCAGATATACCGCTTATTCGGCCTCTGAAAACAGATTATACCTGAGGCTTGGCATGACGGCATCTGTACTGTTATCTGTAACTGCATCAATTCTCATATATGAGAACGCAAGTTTTTTAAGTGTCCATTTTTTGCAAGAATCCGCTTGCGAAAACTTATTGCGCATCATGGCGCTGGCAATCCCCTTTGCCTGCATACATTCTTGTGTTAACGGCTATTGTTACGGCATAAAAAAAGCTGCTATACCGTCTATATCACAATTAGCAGAACAGATTACACGAGTGGTTGGTGTCTACATATTGTTTCTTATATTGGAAGCATCCAATAAACCTGCAACAGCCCAGACAGCTATTTGGGGCATTGTTATTGGTGAGCTTGCATCAGCGCTCTTGTCCATAACATTTCTTCAGTTTTACAAAGCATCTAACTCGGTCGAAAAAGTTGCAAAAAGAAAAGCCGCCAGAGATCTCTTTTCTCTTGCCGCTCCCCTTACCTTCAACAGAATCGCACTAAGTATGGCTCAAAGTATTGAAAACATCTTGATTCCCATTAGTCTTAAGCTATACGGATACTCCGCCAGCGATGCCTTGAGTTTATATGGAATTTTAACCGGAATGGCACTGGCAAGCATCATGCTGCCTGCAGTTTTGAGCAACTCTCTTTCAGCTATGCTTCTTCCTGAAATTTCAAAGGCACAGTCAGAATGTCAGCCAGAAAGAATCCGAGGGCTCATGCAAAAAACCGTTGAATTCTCTTTAATCATTGGTTTTTGCTGTACCTTACTGTTCCTTTTATGCGGGAATTTTGCGGGAACCCGCCTGTTCCACAACACTCTGGCAGGAACCTATATCCAAATACTGTCTTGGATCTGCCCCTTTCTTTTTCTTGGAAGCACTTTAAGCAGTATTTTACAAGGATTGGGCAAAGCAAAATCCGTCCTTTTCGTAAATCTGACCGGATGCATCATCCGAATCTTGTTTATCTTTTTTATCATCCCTTACTTTGGAATGCGAGGATATCTGTGGGGTGCACTTGCAAGCCAGATTACGTCTGCATCAATAGCTTACATTTTATTAAAACGCTCTTTTTGACCAAAAAAGACAGGTCCAAAACGGACCTGCCTTTTAAAATACTTCACTTAATTTTTTCATTGCTTTTTCTACATAATATCTTGGTGTGGCCAGATTCACTCTCATAAATCCAGATCCACCTTCACCAAACATGGTGCCATCATCTACCCAAACACCAGCACCCTGCAGCATTTTCTCTGACAATTCCTCATCTGAAAATCCATAGTTTCTGAAATCAAGCCAAACAATATATGTTCCCTGAAGTTCCACTACTTTGATCTTTGGCAGATATTCTTCAATATAGGATTTCACATACTGGTAATTTTCATAAATATACCCGTTGAGTTCATCCACCCAATCTGCTCCATGAAGATATGCTGTTTTGCATGCTTCCAATCCAAACAAGCCTGCTCCGTGAATTGATATACGTTCAAGTTCATCTGTATATGCTTTGCGCACCTGTTCATCCTGAATAATGATATTGGATGCCTGAAGTCCTGCCAAATTAAAAGTCTTGCTAGGAGCTGTGCACACAACTGCTTTCTTGCTCCATAGACAATCTAATTTTCCAAAAGATACATGCGCAAATCCCGGCATGATGAAATCACAATGAATCTCATCAGAAATAATCTGCACCTGATATTTTTCACAGATTGCACAATAAGTCTCCAATTCTTCTTTCGTCCACACACGTCCGATTGGATTGTGTGGATTGCAAAGAATCGCCATCTTCACATTATTCTCTTTGATCTTGGCTTCCATATCCGCAAAATCCATCTGATATAAACCATCGCATTCTTTCAGCTGGCTTACTATCAGTGTGCGGTTATTCTGGTTCACCACATTGGAAAAAGGATAATACACCGGCTGCTGAATCAAAACAGCATCGCCTTCTTTCGTGTATGCACGCACTGCTGCGGACAATGCCATAACAACCCCTGTGGTGCTTACAATCCAGTCTGGCTGAACATTCCATGAAAAACGATTGGTAAACCAGCCACATACCGCATCCAAATATTCCTTAGATTTCAGAGTATATCCATAAATTCCATGGGCTGCCACTTCCGCTAAACGAGTTTTTATTTGTGGAAGGGTTTCAAAATCCATGTCAGCTACCCACATTGGAAGCAGATCATCCGGTGCGTTTTTTGGTCTTAAATCCCATTTAATTGAATCTGTATTTTTTCGATCCACGATTTTGTCAAAATTGTATTTCATGGTTATCCTTTCTAGAAAAAAGCACTAAGATGGTTGTCCACCTTAGTGCCTATGGTCATCTTATAAATATGTTTTTCCCAATGATTATACTCGAGACATGTATTCTTCTGTTCTTGTATCGATTCTAATCTTATCGCCTGTTTCAACGAATAATGGAACATAAACAGTAGCACCTGTTTCAACGATAGCTGGTTTTGTAGCACCTGTAGCTGTATCGCCTTTGAAACCTGGTTCTGTTTCTGTGATTTCTAATTCAACGAACATTGGTGGTTCAACAGAGAATACGCTTCCGTTGTAAGAACATACTCTGCAAACATCGTTTTCTTTAACATATTTTAACGCTGTTCCAATTACGTCTGGAGCAATTGCGATCTGATCATATGTTTCTTCGTTCATGAAGTAGTATAAATCACCATCATTGTACAGATACTGCATATCTACTTTGTCGATACGAGCCTGTGGGAATTTTTCAGTTGGTCTGAAAGTTTTTTCTACTACACCACCGTTGATAACGTCTTTTAATTTTGTTCTAACGAACGCTGCACCTTTACCTGGTTTAACGTGCTGGAACTCAATAATCTGAACTACACGTCCATCGATTTCTAATGTAACACCATTTCTAAAATCACCTGCTGATACCATGTGAATATCCTCCTTAAATAACTGGTCTTTTCATAACCATATCTCGTTCTATTCTATAATAAAGCTGTACTCATTTCAACTATTTTCCATGTAATTTTTTCTATTGTTGCAAAAAATGTGCACATTTGTTAAACCTTACTATTTTTCTTCAATGGCATGAATCATATCCACACGTTTCTGATGACGTCCACCTTCATATTCTGCATTGAGATATGCATCTAAAATTGCCTTTGCTGTTTCTGCTCCAACAATTCTTGCTCCAAAAGCAATGATATTGGCATCATTGTGCTGTTTTGTCAAACGTGCAGATACTGGTTCTGAAACTACTGCCGCACGAACTCCCTTAACTTTATTTGCTGCGATAGAAATACCAATACCTGTGCCACAGATCAAAACTCCACAGTCCACTTCTTTTGCAGCTACTGCACGTCCAACTGCTTCTCCAAATTCTGGATAGTTACAGCTGTCGTTAGTATCTGTTCCAAAATTCACTACTTCGTGGCCAAGGCTCTGTAAGTAATCTGTCATTTCATTTTTCAGCGCTACCGCTGCGTGATCATTTCCAATTGCGATTTTCATAATACTCCCCTTATCTCTTTGTATAAAATTAAATACATAGTTATTTTATCAAGTTGTTCTCCACTTTACAATTGCTTTTTTACCCGAATCTACAGTATCGATTTCCTATTTTATATGGTATAATTACTAGTTGTGTGAGTTTTAAAATGAAAGGAGCACAGTTACTACTTTTATGATGACAAAAAAGAGCTATTTTTTCCGGGCTACAGCACTTATCACTGCTATGGCACTTTCCCTGGGGTGTCTGTCCGGATGTAAAAATAACGATACCATAGATACACCAGAATCTACCCCACAGATGAACGCTTCCGCGCCAGTGGAGATTACATACAGAGACAATATCCCTGTTGTGTACACACCATCTGCACCGGGTACCCTTGTCCACCAGCGCAACAATGTTGCTGTGGATTGTTCTAACACATCAGATGGTTATGTGGTACTTACTTATTTGGGTAATAACGAAAAAGTAAAGTTTCAGATCACCACACCTGACAAAACAAAATATACCTATCTTGTGTCTAAATATGGAGAACCTATCGTTTTTCCACTTACTGGAGGCAACGGAACTTACACTTTTGCGGTGCTTGAATCTGTTGATCTGTCACAGGATCTGTATGCTATTGTTTTTAGTCAAAATGAATACATTTCCATAACGGATGAATATCTTCCATTCTTAAACCCTAACATTTATGCAGACTTTTCTCCAAACAGTCTCTGTGTAACAAAAGGACAGGAACTGGCAGAAAATTGTCTTACCGATCTGGATGTAATTGAAAATATCTACAGTTATGTAACAGGCAGCATCGTATACGACACAGAAAAAGCACAGTCTGTAGCATATGGCTACACACCTGTTCCAGATGAAACGCTGGCCAGTCAAACAGGCATCTGTTTTGACTATGCCTCTCTTATGACTTCCATGCTTCGCTCTCAGAGGATTCCAACTCGATTAGAAGTAGGTTATGCCGGCGAAATATACCATGCATGGATCAGCTGCTATGTATACGAAATCGGCTGGGTTGACAACATTATCCAGTTTGACGGAGAACACTGGTCACTGATGGACCCTACTCTTGCTGCCAACAACAGCAGTTATGCGGTTCAGGAATACATCGGAGACGGCAGCAAATACATTGTAAAATATACTTACTAATTTTCAAAACAAAGACAAGGAGCTTTCGCACATGACAAATCAGCTAAACACTAAACGTCTTTCCAACTTGGAACTCGCTGAGTTCTGCAATCAGATGTCCATGATCCTTCACGCAGGCGTCTCCTCTTTGGAAGGACTTAACATTTTGCTGGAAGACGCAAAATCAGAGGCTGAAAAAGAATTGTTAACAACTATGATCAGTGAAATGGAAAACACTGGTTATTTCTATAACGCTGCTCTTGCAACAGCAGTTTTCCCAGAATATGCTCTTCACATGATAAAGCTTGGTGAAGAAACCGGCACGTTAGACAACATAATGGAGGCACTTTCTGTTCACTACACCAGAGAGGAAAATCTTGCAGGAATGATTCGAAGTTCCTTATTCTATCCATGCATCATGATCGCTATGATGGCATTGGTTATTATCGTTCTCCTGGTCAAAGTAATGCCTGTGTTCCAGCAGGTCTTCCAGCAATTAGGTCAGGAAATGACCGGATTCTCAGCGGGCCTGCTGGCTTTTGGACAGTCCCTTTCTAAATATTCAGTAGCTTTTATTGTTATCATCGCAGTGATTATCCTTCTGGTAATCTTTGGCAGAAAACATCTTCCTTTCCAGAAAAAACTTCAGGAAAGCATGTCCGCCTGCCGTTTCGCAGATGGTCTCTCTATCGCATTAAAAAGCGGGATGACTTCAGAACAGGGATTGGATCTTGCAGCTAATCTTGTAGAAAACGAAGAATATAAAGATCGAATATACAAATGTAAAGAAATGATATTGGAAGGTACAAGCCTGTCCGAAGCATTTCAAAAGCAGCGCATCTTTTCCGGTTCTTATGCTCGCATCGCACATCTTGCAGACAAGACCGGTACTATGGATGAAGCACTAGCGCACATTGCTGAAGAGTACGAATATACCGTTAACAATCGAATTACCAACATTATCGCAAAATTAGAACCAACTTTAGTCATCGTTTTATCTGTCATCGTTGGTGTAATCTTATTCTCCGTAATGTTACCACTTCTGGGCATCATGTCTGGAATGTAGTTAACGAAAGGAGCATCTGATATGAAGCGTTTTTATCACCAACATTCTTTTTCTTGGATAAAACACGTGATCGCGCTAGGTATCTTTGTATTGATCTTTTGTAGTTTTATATATGGCATATCCGGTATTTCTGATAAAACCTCTTCCGAGGAAGCCAAGAATCTTGAGTTGGCTATCTCTAGAGGAATTGCACACTGCTATGCGTCCGAAGGCCGATACCCTGAAGATTTAGATTATCTCAAAGAACACTATGGCATATCTTACGATTCCGATGAATATTTTGTTGACTATCAGGTTTTAGGACAAAATATTTTTCCAGACGTAACGATCATAAAAAAATAATTTTTAAAGGAGGCGAACATATAAAATGAAAAACTCTAAACATATGATAGATTTTATTTTTCCAATTGCATTATTTTTTGTATTCGCTTCCACTGCGTTGATCATACTGCTTTTCTCTGCAAATATTTATCAAAACGTTGTAAATGAATCTAACACAAACTTTCAGCAGGGCACAGTTTTGTCTTATATCACAGAAAAAATCCATCAAAATGATTCAGCCGGCGATCAAACCATTTCTTTAAGCGAGTTTGACCAGATTCCTGCCCTGGCAATCTCTCAGACATACGGTGAACACACATATACTACATATATTTATGAGCTGAATGGGGAGCTTAAAGAAATCTTTATACAGGATGGGATTACCGCTTCTGCCGACACAGGTACTACTATAATGCAGATCAAAGACCTTGAAATAACAGAAATCTCTGAAGATCTTTACCAGATTTCCTGTACCTCCACGGATGGTAATCGCACATCCACAGTTATAAGTACACATAGCAAAGCAAACTAAAGGAGACATCCTTATGGCCAAAAAAACCGCACAGCGTTCCAGCCTGTTCCTTTTAGAATTGATTATCGCAATCCTATTTTTCATACTAGCGGCTACTGCCTGCGTAAAATGTTTCGTACATTCTCACCAGGTAGAAAAAGACAGCATTGCTCAAAACCAGGCCGTGTTAATCTCCGCATCTATAGCTGAAGTTTTCCGAAGCCAGGAAGATCCTCAAGATATTCTTCAACAATTATATCCAGTTGGGTGCTATAGCGAAGATACTTTCTATATCTATTACGACAACAATTGGGAAATGTGTTCCGCATCTGATGCTTGTTACACAGTTTCTTTTACAACAGAATACAGACAACCTTTCAAAGAAGGTTATATTTGTGTGTCGGATTCAGATTCTGTAATTTATGATCTGACCATCGACAAATATATGAATCAGGAGGTGGTTTCTCCATGAAGAAAATAAATAAAACCTCTTATCCTCCGATTCACATGGGCACATCACTAATGCTAGTTATTTTCATTATTTTGTGCATGATCGTTTTTGCGGTGCTATCTCTGTCAAGTTCATTAAAAGACTATGATTACAGCCAAAAGAACGCCCAAAGAACCACGAACTATTACGAAGCTTGTAATCAAGCAGAAAAATCCATCGCTGACATTCACCAGCTCCTTACTAGCAGTTCATCTTTTGAGTCTGCATTGGATAAAATTGAAGATTTGGGATATGTAGCTGTTTCAGATGATCATCTGGCACAATTTCACGTAGCCATTGATGACAACGAATTCCTCCAGGTTGTTTTAGATCTTAAACCTGCGAATGGAGATGATTATCGCATTGCTACCTGGAAGAGTGTTTCCAGCGATGAATGGGATGGCAATCAGACGCTCCCTGTTCTTGGAAGTGAAAAATAACGATTTTTACAGAGAATTATTGAAGAAAGAATAAAAATTTGCTTTAATGAAGTAAGACATTTATTTTGGAGGAATCCTCTATGCAGGTAAAAGAACTTTTAGAAAATGCTGTACATAAAGATGCTGCAGATATCTTTATTGTAGCCGGACTTCCTGCTTCCTATCGAATTGAAGGGTCCATTGTACAGGAAAATGAAAACAAATTGACACCAGCTCAAACACATGATTATTTAACTCAGATTTATGAATTAGCTGGAAACAGAGATATGAGCAGTCTTTTAGAGCAGGGAGACGACGATTTCTCCTTTGCAATTACAGGTCTTTCCAGATTCCGTGTAAGTGCATATAAGCAGCGTGGCACACTCTCAGCTGTAATCCGTGTTATTACCTTTTCTCTTCCAACACCGGAAGAACTGGGCATTCCAAAAACAATCATCGAAACAGGTGATCTGTCTAAAGGGCTCGTATTGGTTACAGGACCTGCTGGAAGCGGCAAATCAACAACCTTAGCCTGCATTGTAGACTACATAAACAAAAACAAAGAACAACACATTATCACATTAGAAGATCCTCTGGAATTTTTACACAGACATAATAAGAGTATTGTCAGCCAGCGTGAGATTAATGTAGATACAGAAAACTATGTTACAGCCCTTCGCGCATCTTTGCGACAGAGCCCTGACGTAATCCTCTTAGGAGAAATGCGAGATTACGAGACAATTGACGTAGCTATGACTGCAGCGGAAACAGGACATTTAATCTTTTCCACATTGCACACCATTGGAGCTGCCAACACAATTGACAGAATCATAGATGTGTTCCCAGCCAACCAGCAGCCTCAGATCGCAATTCAGCTTTCCATGGTTCTTCAGTGTGTAGTATCTATGCAGTTGGTTCCAGACATTAACAATCAGCAGGTTGCTGCTTTTGAAATATTAAAGATTACCCCTGCTGTCAGAAATATGATCAGAGAAAAGAAAATTCCTCAAATTGAAGGTCTTCTCTACTCTTCCAACAAGGAAGATATGATTTCCATGGACATGAGTCTTCTTGCACTGTATAAAGAAGGCCGTATTACTGCAGAAACAGCAGAAAGATACGCTACTAACCCTGAAATGTTAAAGAAAAAATTATAAAAAAAGGCTATAGCACTAATTTAGTGCTATAGCCTTTTTACTTATCAGTAAGTTTTGTATCCAATTGTTTAATAAAATCTAATGTGTCAGAAAAACGATACATCTCATCATTTTCCACCCAAAAATACTCACCCTGCCATGTAGATTTTTGTCGGAACTTTATGTGTGTTATAAAAGTTCCTTTTTTACCGCGATATTTTATAATCTCAGTTTGATCTGCTACTTTTATCGGTTTATCACAATTGATCACTTCATTTTCTTTAAACAATCGTGTTTTTGTAGATGCCTGTGGAAAATTGATAGCATCACACAATTTTTCGATCTCAATAATCAATTGTACAATATTCGGAAAAGAAATTGGTTCTTCCTCATAGCAATGATACAAACGTCCCGCCAGTTCCCCATTGTCATTTTCATCTACACAAATATTAATCAGGTTTGGGGCAGAAATATTAACTCTGTATTGAGGTTTTTGTTCCATATATTGGCTCCCTTCCCTGGTAATCATTCACACATCATTAAATATCTAACAACGATGTAACGCTGCACTGTAAATGTTGTGCCCATGATTTATGTTCTGCTTTGTAATTTCTTGTAATTCGATCAATAACAATCTGACAGTTTTCTTCATTGGTTCCCATTAAAATCACCAAATACTGTGCTGAATTGTATTTCGTAAAGGAATCACATCTTCGAAGCGAATTTTTAATTGCAAAAAACAACGCCTGTGACATCTGATCTAATTTGTCTGATGGTTCAAGGGGTCTTCCCAAATGGTCTACCAATGTACACAGCAACAAATATGCAGACTGCCCTGTTCGCTCCATACTGCGGCATACCAAACGATACGCATCTCTAAAGCCAGGAACTGTACAGTAGAAGGCGCCTCGTTCCCAATCTTTTTCCAATAATCCTGTTTTAATCTCAGAAATCATTTGAGGACGATTTACAATTCGCTCACTCATAGATCGAAACTGTCCCATCATTTTCTCAGAAGGAACAACACCTAACTCCTCTACCAGCAGCTTCGCAGTTGCTTCATACTCTGCCATAGCGTCAGCATATCGATTCATTGCAATATAACAATCAATTTTGAAAGATTGCCATTCATCGAAAGGATATAACTGACATGCCACATCTGCCAAACGCAATATCTCGCTATACTCACGTCTTTCCATGAGATAACCAATCAATTCTTCCAAGGCACCTGCGTAGATGTTCTTGTACTGAACGCTCTCCATCAGAACCCATTCTTCGTCTGACATCTTCTGAAGAAATTCGCCTCTATACATATTGCAGGCAGTTGACAGCAATAAGATCTTCTTCTCAAGATCCGTCTCTTCATCTGCCTCAGCTACCAGATTTTTGAAAACGATAGCGTCGACTTCCACTTCCATAGGAGAATCCCATCTATATATGCCGCCTTCGGAACTAATGTACTCATACTCTGGCAAACCTTCATCTACAAGCATCTTCTTCAAACGATGCATTGTAACACGCAAATTATTGCCAAGATTAGCAAGTTCCTCGCCGTCAAACAAAGCTTCCATCAACTTATTTCTAGAAACGCCTTCTTTTCCGCTATATACCAAAATCAGGAAAAGTTTCATAGCTTTTGTCAAACTATTGCGTCCACACAAAATCTGTGCATCCCCATATGTAACTGCTTCTTTTCCCAACATTCGAATTTTTAATAAAGGTAAACTTGTATTGTCCATTAGCTCACCCCTCTTTTCTGATTAAAATCTAGTCATTTATCCTTAAATTATACTCCTAGCTCCTCGGAATTACAACCATAGTTCTAAAATTTCATACAAAAAAACACATCAATTCAATCTTTTTACAGATAATTAATGTGTTTTGTTAATATATTCAATTTATAGCAACATTTACAAGATCAGCTATTTGCTATATCTTTTCAAAAGGCTGTTTGGAGTCTTGCTGTGGCTTGTACCCAAACGTTTTGCATAAGATCTGAATCCAGCTAAAACAATTGCTTCCAACCGGCGTTTCAGAATGATCTGAATCTCTTCTTTTGGATGAATATACTTCACCATAATGGTTGAAATCCCCGCATTTTTCGCTCCCCAAATATCAGTAAACACCTGGTCTCCGATAAACATTGTGGTTTCTGTATCAGTTCCCATTATTTCCATAGCTTTCTGATAGTTTTGTACAGAAGGTTTGTGAGCATCAAATATGTAATTCACATGGACGCTGTCATTGAACATCTTTACACGCGGTTCTTTGTTGTTTGAAAGCAGACAACAGGAAAACCCTAACTCTTTTAAATGCGTAAAAAGTGCAATTGCCTGTTCATTGGCTGGCGCACCATGTGTCACCAATGTGTTATCAATATCAAAGATCAATCCCCGATAACCATCAGTATAGATTCTGTCAAAATCAATATTGTAGGTAGAATCTATATACATGTCTGGATAAAAACGTTTTAACATGTTTTCTCCTTAAAATTATTTATTTTCTACAAGCACTTTTTTCAGCTCGTTCATAAATGTATTCACATCTTTGAACTCGCGATAAACAGAAGCAAATCGAATGTATGCAACATGATCGATCTGTTTTAATTTTTCCATCAGTTTCTCACCGATAATCTTGCTTGGAATTTCTTTTTCTTCCATGTTGAAGATCTCTGTTTCCACTTCGTCAATCAGTTTGCTAATCTGCATTGCAGAAACCGGTCTCTTGTGACATGCACGCAATACGCCATCCTCTAACTTCTGACGATCATACTGTTCTCTGTTATTATCCTTCTTGATGATAAACAGTGGAATTGTCTCTACCTTTTCGTATGTGGTAAAACGTTTGCCACATTCGTCACACATACGTCTGCGACGGATAGACGCGTTATCGTCCGCTGGTCTGGAGTCGATTACTCTCGTATTCTGATTGCTGCAAAATGGACACTTCATTCTATGGATCCTCCTACATTTTCTTACGAATCTTATCTAGGGACACCTCCACCATAATCACATCCGGCCCGATCTTTTTAATCTGATCCCAACGGATCACATACTCGCAATCACAGCCAAATATGCCGAACCATTTACCCTGGTCACGAATGATGATGGCATTTACCTGACCTGAACATTCATTAAATTCCAGGTCATCTACATATCCCAAGCATCTGCAGTCGCAGATATTGATTACTTGTTTTTTTCGAAATTCGCTAAAACGCATACACAAAACCCTTTTCTTTTAGTGTACGCGGTTGTTTACAATTTGTGCTTATACGTTAAATCTGAACAGGATTACATCGCCGTCTTCAACAACGTATTCTTTACCTTCTAATCCTACAAGTCCTTTTTCTTTCGCTGCAGAAAGGCTGCCGCAATCTAAAAGATCCTGGTAGTTTACTACTTCTGCACGGATAAATCCACGTTCAAAGTCAGAATGAATCTTACCAGCGGCCTGAGGTGCTTTTGTGCCTTTTTTGATTGTCCAAGCACGAGTCTCATCTTCACCAGCTGTCAAATAACTCATAAGACCAAGCAGATCGTAGCTTGCCTGAATCAGTTTCTCAAGACCGGATTTTTCAAGGCCAAGATCTTCCAGGAACATTGCTTTTTCATCATCATCTAACTCTGCGATCTCCTGCTCGATCTGTGCACAGATTACAAACACGCCAGATCCTTCTTCTTCAGCCATTGCACGAACTTTCTGAACGTGTGGATTGTCAGCAGCATCATCAGCAAGCTCATCTTCACACACATTTGCTGCATAGATTACAGGCTTTGCTGTAAGAAGATTGTAAGATGCGAATAACTCCTGCAGTTCTTCATCTTCTGCAACTTCAAATGTCTTAGCAAGTTTGCCATCTTCCAAATGTGCTTTGATTGCTTCTAACTGCTCTAATTCCTTAGCCAGTTTTTTGTCCATTCTTGCACCTTTGGCTGTCTTTGCAATTCTTCTCTCTAAAATCTCAATATCAGAGAAGATCAGCTCAAAGTTGATTGTCTCAATGTCTCTTGCTGGATTCACATTGCCATCTACGTGAACAACATTCGCATCTTCGAAACATCTTACAACATGAACAATTGCGTCCACTTCACGGATATTTGCTAAGAACTGGTTTCCAAGGCCTTCACCTTTGCTTGCGCCTTTTACAAGTCCTGCAATATCAACGAACTCGATAACCGCAGGTGTCACTTTCTTAGAATTATACATATCTCCCAAAAGTTTCAAACGTTCGTCTGGAACTGGAACAATTCCAACGTTTGGATCGATAGTACAGAATGGATAGTTTGCAGACTCAGCGCCTGCTTTTGTCAATGAATTAAAAAGGGTACTTTTTCCTACATTAGGAAGCCCTACGATACCTAATTTCATAAACTCTTGTCTCTCCTTTAACTAGGGTTTTTTAATATACCTGAACCGTTAGTAATTACCATATATTAGTAACAGTTTTTTACTCATATACAAGATATTGTACCATAAGCATAATCTATTTACAACAACATAAACAGAAGGCATATTTCAAAAAAATGTGGTGCCAATGAACCTAAATTCATGACACCACATTTTATTTTATACCGGATATGCACCGTTTTCGTAATCTGCCATTTCCGGATCCACTTTTGTTTGCTGTGCTTCTCTAAACTTAAAGAAATCCAACGCCTGCTGTGGGAACAAAGCATAGGATAAAACATCCTCATCCTGCTGTTTCCATCTTGCCATTTCAGCTTCCAACTTATCTAATTCAGGTGGAATCAGATCTGCAGGTCTGCATGTAATTGCTTTGTCTTTGTCAGGACCAAGTACTTTCTCTACAACTTCTGGATTAAATGGTTTTACAGTCTGACCATATTCTCCAAGAAGAATGCTCTTTGTTTCTTTTGTTGCCACTTTGTAACGTTCTCCCATCAGCACATTGAACACTGCCTGTGTTCCTACGATCTGGCTGGATGGTGTTACTAATGGTGGTTCACCCAGATCCTTGCGGACACGTGGGATTTCTTTTAACACTTCTTCGTATTTGTCTTCTGCATTCTGCTCTTTCAACTGAGAAATCATGTTGGAGAGCATGCCGCCAGGAACCTGATAACGAAGGGTGTTGATATTGACACCTAAAACTTTTGGACTGAGAAGTCCGCTGTCCAAAGATTCCTGTCTAATCTTTGCAAAATGTGCTGCCACCTCTGCTAAAACATCCTGATCAAGGCCTGTATCGTAAGGTGTGCCCTTAAATGTTTCCACCATTACTTCTGTAGCAGGCTGAGATGTGCCAAGGGCCAGTGGAGACATGGCTGTATCAATAATGTCACATCCTGCTTCTACTGCTTTTAAGCAGCTCATAGAACCAACACCACTTGTATAATGTGTGTGAAGTTCAATTGGCAGATCCACATTTTCTTTTAATGCTCTTACAAGTCTGTCTGCTTCATATGGAACCAGAAGACCTGCCATATCTTTGATACAGATAGAGTCTGCGCCCATATCTTCAATACGTTTCGCAATATCTACCCAATATTCCAGAGTGTAAGCATCTCCCAATGTATAAGAAAGGGCAATCTGAGAGTGGCCTTTCTCACGTTTACATGCATTTACTGCAGTCTGAAGGTTTCGGATATCATTCAGACAGTCGAATATTCTGATGATATCGATACCATTTGCAAGAGACTTCTGAACAAAATACTCTACAACATCGTCCGCGTAGTGGCGATATCCTAAGATGTTCTGTCCTCTAAAAAGCATCTGAAGCTTTGTATTTTTAAATCCATCTCGGAACTTTCTCAATCTTTCCCATGGATCTTCTTTTAAAAATCGCATAGATGCATCAAATGTTGCTCCGCCCCAGCATTCTACTGCGTAGAACCCAACCTGATCCATTTTTTCTACGATTGGAAGCATCTGTTCTGTCGTAAGACGAGTAGCCATCAGAGACTGATGGGCATCACGGAGAACAGTTTCTGTTATTTTTAATGGTTTCTTTTCCATTTCACTATTCCTCTTTTCAATCTTGGTTTATAACCTGTAGCAGTTCTTCTTATCCGAAGATGGACATAAACAGACCTGCTGCAATGGCTGTTCCGATAACACCAGCTACATTAGGTCCCATCGCATGCATGAGAAGGAAGTTTGTTGGATCTTCTTCTGCACCAACTTTCTGGGATACACGTGCTGCCATTGGCACTGCAGAAACACCGGCAGAACCGATCAGCGGATTGATCTTTCCTTTTGTTATCACGCATAAGATCTTGCCAAAGATAACACCTGCTGCCGTGCCAAAAGCAAATGCTACAAGACCAAGAATAACGATCTTGATTGTTGTCATATTCAAAAAGGCCTCAGCACTTGTCGCCGCACCTACAGATGTACCTAACAGGATAACTACAATATACATCAATGCATTGGATGCTGTTTCTGCCAACTGTTTCACAACGCCAGACTCTCTGAACAAGTTACCAAGCATAAGCATACCTACCAATGGCGCTGTCTGTGGAAGCACAAGACAAACTACAATTGTTACAACAATAGGGAAAAGAATTGCTTCTAACTTGGATACAGGACGAAGCTGATCCATCTTAATTGCACGCTCTTTCTTTGTTGTAAGCAATTTCATAATTGGAGGCTGGATAATTGGCACTAATGCCATATAAGAGTAGGCCGCCACCGCAATCGGTCCCATAAGATCCGATTGACCAAGCTTGCTGGCCAAAAACAGTGATGTTGGTCCGTCAGCACCGCCAATGATAGCAATCGCTGCTGCTGCCGCATCTTCAAAGCCAAAGAGGATTGCAAGAATAAAGGCTGCAAAAATACCAAACTGCGCTGCCGCCCCCAAAAGGAAACTGATTGGATTGGCAATCAGTGGTCTAAAATCTGTTAAGGCTCCTACCCCAAGGAATATAAGGGAAGGAAGAATTGACCATTCATCCAGCATGAAGAAGTATCTCAAAAGACCTCCCACACCATTTTCGGATGCTTCAATGGTCATCATAATATCAGGATATATGTTTACCAACAGCATACCAAATGCAATTGGTACCAAAAGAAGTGGTTCATATCCTTTTTTAATCGCTAAAAACAAGAACACACAGGCAATAGCGATCATCAGGTAGTTTCCCCAGGTAAGGTTAAAAAACGCTGTCTGATGAATCAGATTACCCATGGTCTCCACAATACTACTTGACATGAAAACCTCCTATTAGTTCAGAGTTGCTAATACATCTCCAGCTTCAACCGGCTGACCTTTTGTCACTTCAATACTTGCAACAGTACCATCTTCTGTTGCAACAACAGGAGTTTCCATCTTCATTACTTCAAGCACCATAATAGTGTCACCTTTTTTAACATTCGCTCCTACAGACGCAACAATGTCAAACACTTTCCCTGCTGCTCCTGCTGTAATCTTAACATTTCCTGCTCCTGCTGGTGCTGTCTGCTGTGGAGCAGGTGCTGCAGCTGCTGGTGCTGGCGCCACTGGTCTTGGTGCTGGCGCAACGCCACCTGCAGTAGTTTCTTCTACTGTTACATCATATACTTTTCCGTTTACCGTAATTGTATAACTTCTCATATCTATTATTCTCCTTCCAGAATCTGCTGGTTATTTTCTTCTTTTAATTGTTCTCACACGAAAGCTGTCAACAGGAACCTGCTCATAAGCTGCAATAGTTGCCGCAATAACTGCCACAAGTTCCAGTTCATCTTCTGCATCAACAATGCTTTCAACCTGTCCATTTTCCATTTCCCCTGCTAAAGCAGTATCCCTAGAAACATTTTCAGACTTGTTTTTCCCAGAAAATAATTTCTGAATTTTAGGAATGACTTTAAAAGCATAAATAATCAATGCAATGATGATCAGCATTACGAACACCGTGCCCATCCCAAGAACTACCACATACGCTGCATCCGCCATTCTCTCTCCTAAAGTTTGAGCATGAACTGTCAGCGTAATCCCTGGCAGATTCAGAAACACAAGCAGTGCTGCCACTGCAGATGTTATCATTTTCATCAATTTCTTCATATTCACTGCCTCCACTTACACCACAGAAAATACCATGATCAAATGTTTTCTTGTGTCTCTTGGAGCGATCACTGCATCAACACTTCCTCTGGAAGCAGCTGTCTGACCTGCATTCTGAAGCGCTGCATAAGCCTCTGCATAACCACTTCTTTCTGCCGCATCACCTTTTTCATTTAAAATATTAGCCGCGTTTTCTGCATCCATCATACCAATCTTTGCAGAATCCCAACAGAAAGCCATATCTGCTCCTCCAATGGATTTGGCATTCATAGCCACGTACGCTGTGCCATAAGTGTCACCAACAACCAGATTAATCTTTGTTGACCAACATTCTGAATATGCTTTCACAAGTTTAGACAACGCGCTTGGCATACGAATCTCTGTGTCAACCATAGATGCAAATCCATTTGCTGCCACTACTGTAAGGATTGGCATTTCCTGGTTTCCACAGCAAGTGATAAAATCAGCTGCCTTTTCGCAACCAGCTGCAGTAAGTCCTTTTGGAGTATTTTCAACCTTATTTCCTTCTTTATCATAAATGGCAGGTGCATTGGCAACTACACCCACTCTGATTCCATTCAATTTCATAAAACCAGTTACCATCTCTGGACAATAAGAACCTCTCATTTCAATGAAAAGCCCATGATCCGCACACTGTCTGATCAGTTCACGCACATCCATATCTGCAGATGGAACAACTGTTACATAGCGATTTAATTCTTCTTCCTGACAACATCCATAAGTGTCATCAACAAGCATCAGAACAAGTTCTCTGATTTTTGCCAGCACTTCTGCTTCTGTTTCCACTACTTCTGCCTGACCGGAAATCTCATTTTGGAACATATCGCCTTTGAAATCTCTTGCAAGTTTAGGATCATCTGTCAATGTGTGTGGTGCATTGACAAACATTTTGCTGTTTTTTGCCATATATACAAAATCACAAAGAGCTGGAACCATTGTCATTCCACCTGCACAAGTACCTAATACCCCACAGATTTGTGTAAGACAGCCAGATGCTTCCACTTGTTTTCTTAATAATTTTCCAAAACCGTCCAATGCATCAACAGATTCCTGCAGTCTAAAACCACCGCAGTCTACCAATCCAATCACTGGTGCACATGTTTTCATTGCCCAATCATACAGATTTGCAATCTTTTGTGCGTGCATTTCCCCCATAGTTCCGTTCAATACACCTCTGTCCTGACAATACACAAACACCGGATTACCTTCAATCAGCCCATATCCTGTGATAACACCATCAGATGCCGCTGGTTGCTGTTTTAATGTTAAATTTGTCATGCGAGATGTAATCTGCCCACCAATCTCTACGAAGCTTCCCTCGTCTAACAACTGGTTAATTCTATTCATAGCCGTAATTTCTGCCATGATCAGTTACCTCCTCTATCATTTTGCACTATAAGTGCCAATTATCTAATCTCTAGTTTCAAACACAACAAGAATTCCACTTGTCATCTTGATCTCTGCTATTTCATCAGTAATCTCATTACTAACGCCCCTTGCCAGACCTGCTTCCAAGGTAAAATCCTCTAACGGATACTCAAAACCTTTTAATGTGAGTCCTTCTACCACAGGCGTAAACGGAAGCAATGAAACATAATCCCCAAATTGATGATCCCTGTCAATCTCATAGTTGCCACTTAACATCGTAATTCGATTATGTGGATCTACAATCTGACAGTGTACCCCTGCATCAAGCGCAATCTTTAACAAGTGCAGATTGCCAAACACATGGTCAAGTCTTGTTCCTGTGGCACCAAGTATCGTAATCTCATCTGCCTCAGGCTGCGCCAAACCGATTGCCTCCCTTAGCGCAATCTCTGTGTCTGTCTCATCTTTTCTAGTTGGAAACCGATGCATTCTATCAGGTATTTTCTCCGCATAAAACGCATAGGTCTCAGTTCTTACAGAATCAAAATCGCCGTACACATGATCTGGCATGATCTCCAACTTGTGGCACGCCTCTAACCCATGATCCACTGCAATAATACAACCAGGCTGATTTTCCTCTAAATAATTGGAGGCAAAATCGATATCGATATTGCCCCCCGTAACGATATATATATGCATATTATTCTCCCATAATCTCAAGGAATGATTCAACATTTCCTTTGATATCACCCTTGAATACGGCTGTTCCTGCTACAATAATGTTAGCTCCTGCATCTAAAATTTCCTGAACGTTATCTAATGTGATACCGCCATCCACTTCGATGTCAATCTCTTTTCCAGTCTTCTGGATCATTGCTTTCAGATCTGCGATCTTCTGTGTCACATATGGAATGTACTTTTGTCCTCCGAATCCTGGATTCACGCTCATTAAAAGCACCATGTCAAGTTCTGGCAAAATGTGTTCCAGCACAGATAAAGGAGTTGCTGGATTCAATGCAACACCTGCAAGAATACCTCTGTCCTTGATTGCATGGATTGTTCTGTCAATATGTGTGCAGGCCTCTGCGTGGATTGTAATCAGATCTGCACCTGCATCAACAAATGCATCAATATATCTCTCTGGTTTTTCAATCATAAGATGCACATCAAAAATTCTGTCAGAACATCCTCTAATGGACTTAATTACTGGCAATCCAAAAGAAATACTTGGAACAAACAATCCGTCCATAACATCGATATGCACATACTGTGCACCGGCTTCATCGATCATGCGAACATGTTCGCCCAATTTTGAAAAATCTGCTGAAAGCAGGGATGGTGATAAACAATTCATAATACTCTCCTCGTGAATTAATACTTTTTCTTATCTTTCAGTTCTTTGTAAAAGGACACATAATTGTCGTAGCGCTCCTGGCTGATCAACCCCTCTCTCAGCGCAGTTTTTACTCCACAGTTAGGTTCGCTTACATGGCTGCATCCTGTAAACTTACAATATGGCTCATGTTCTCGAAACTCTGGAAATAGCTCCCACAATTCTTCCTTTTCATAAAATTCTACAGACAGTGAACTAAATCCCGGCGTATCCATGATATATGTATCTCTCTCAATTGGAATCAGCTGGGAATGTCGTGTAGTATGTTTTCCTCGATCAATCTTTTCGCTGATGGCCCCTGTCTCCATCTGCGCATCAGGCGCAAGCAAATTAATCAGAGAGGATTTTCCTACACCTGAAGGTCCTGCCACTGTAGATGTTTTCCCCGACAACACATTTTTCAAAGGATCCAGTCCAGAGGCTTCCTCTGCACTAGTAAAGATTACTTGATATCCTGTGTTTTTATACACATCCTCAAGCTGCTTTAACTCATCCTCTGTCGTAAGATCTGTCTTGTTAAAACAGATCACAGCCGGAACGTTCTGAGACTCCATAAGAATCAAAAAACGATCCAACAGATTGAAGTTTGGTTTTGGCTTGGTAGCTGCAAAAATAACAACTGCCTGATCGATATTGGCCACAGCGGGACGGATCAAAGAATTCTGCCTTGGCAAAATCTCTGTGATATTCCCAATCATGCCTTCCCCATCGATAATATCGATCTCTACATTGTCGCCAACCAATGGCTTCATCTTATCTTTTCGAAAAATACCTTTTGCTTTACATTCATAGGTACCGGATTCTGCCACATGAACGTAGTAGAATCCGGCAATCCCCTTTACAATCTTACCTTGCATAAATGATTAGTTTACCTTTTTGAAAGAAACGGATTCTTCCTGTGGTGCAGAAGTTTGTTCTACGCCTTCTGCATCTGTGTAGTACCATACAATCGTAACTGTACCGCTACTGTATCCTTCAATTCCGCTTGTGGAAATTGTATATGGGAAATTAGAAGCGCCTACTCCATACCAAGTAGCGATTGGCTCATCTTCACCTTCTACGGAAAGTTCAATGTCGGCACGTGTAAGTGTACAGTTTTCAGGTGGTACAGCTGCACTAATACTTCTACTGAAGGAATACAGTTCCACAACCTTGCCTTTACTTACTACCAGGTTGATTGTCTCGCCTTTTTCAAGATATTTCTCTGCTTCAACACTCTGAGAAATAACTTTTCCCGCTTCTACGGTATCGCTGTTTTCCTGTGTTACTGTTCCAACGCTAAAGCCCGCATCTTTGATAGCCGCTTTGGCATCCGCTTCTGTCTTGCCTACAACTTTAGGAACTTTGAACTTTTCTTCGCCCTGGCTGATGTAGATTGTAACTGTCTCACCAGCTTTTAAGGAACCAGAAGCAGGGCTCTGACGGATAACATCGCCTGTTGCAACTGTTTCACTATATTCATACTCTCTGGTTACACTAAATCCTGCATCTTCTAGTTTCTGTTTCGCAATATCAGATTCAAGACCTACCACGCTAGGAACTTCCATAGCCTCAGAACCTACACACACTACAACCTTAATGGTGTCGCCAATCTTTACGGTTTCGCCTTCTAAGATGTCCTGGCTGATAATCTGTCCTGGCTCAAAATCATTGGATTCTTCTGTGCTGTCCTGGATCAGTCTTAATCCCATCGCATCCAATGCTTCATTTGCATCAGCAAATGTCATACCTCTAAGGTCAATCATCTTCAGTTCTTCAGACTGTCCTTCAGACTGCTCTTCAGAAATTGTGGAAGAGATCGCTGGCGGTGTTACAGGCTTCTTGCCTCCGCCAATATGTAATACGCCTTTTGCTGAAAGAAGAAGAACTACTACCAAAATAACAATGACGATAGCTGCAACGATACCCATGATCGTTACTACTTTTTCCATCTTTTTGTTTAAGAATCCGCCTTCTTCATCGTCATCATCTTCAACCATATCTTCTTCAAAATCTCTCTTTGAATACTTGCGGCGTCTCTCATAACGATCTTCATATTCATCATATTCATCGTCGTCATCATTGGATGTAACAACAACAGATTTCTTCTGGATCTGGTTCAGCTCATCCTGGCTGATCACACGTGTTCTATCCTGAACAAATGGAGCCATAACTACAAAATCTTTATCTGGTGTGAGCAATGACTGTCGAAGATCTGCCAACAGCGCATCCATAGATTCGTATCTGCGGTCTGGATTCTTCTGTGTACATTTCAAGATAATCTTTTCTAAACTGATTGGAAGATTTGGCGCATATGCACTTGGCATTGGCATCTCTTCCTGCAGATGCTGGATAGCAACTGCTACCATGCTCTCTCCATCAAAAGGAACACGACCTGTTACCATCTCATACATCACGATACCCAGAGAATAGATATCGCTTGTGTTAGACACATAGCCGTTTCTAGCCTGTTCTGGAGATGCATAATGCACAGATCCCATAACTTCTGCATTGATCGTATTGGCAGATGCCACACGTGCAATACCAAAGTCTGTAACTTTTACTTTTCCTTCTGTAGAGATAATCACGTTCTGTGGTTTGATATCTCTGTGAATAATATCTTTTGCATGAGCAGCCTGAATACCTCTGCCCACCTGGATGGCAATACTCAATGCTTCTTTGAAAGAAAGCTGTCCTTTCTTTTCGATATAAGTCTTAAGTGTGATACCTTCCACATATTCCATTACAATGTAATGGCTGCCATGTTCACAGCCTACATCGTAGATATTAACAATGTTTGGATGCTCAAGTCCTGCTGCAGACTGAGCTTCTGTACGAAAACGAACAACAAAGTTACTGTCCGCACAAAATTCCTGTTTTAATACTTTAATAGCAACATATCTTCCAAGTACGTGGTCCTTTGCTTTGAACACGTCGGACATGCCGCCGGTTCCTACCTGGTCCACAACTTCATATCTGTTGTTTATTAACATTCCCTTACTAATCATTTTGCACCTCATCTATCTTAAGATCCACAACCACTACTGTTATGTTATCTTTTCCACCATTTTTATTAGCTGTATCCGCAAGTAATTCCACTTTTTCTTCCAATTTCAGATCTGTTCTATTTAAAATTTGAAGAATCTGTTCATCAGATACCATATTGGTCAATCCATCTGAACAAAGTAACACTTTGTCGCCCGGAAGTGGTTCCACGTCGAAGAAATCTACTTTCACATCTTTTTCCGGACCCACAGCACGTGTAATAACGTTCTTATTTGGATGGTTTCTTGCTTCCTCTTCGGTAAGTTCACCCAAACGAACCATCTCCTGCACAAAGGAATGATCCTCTGTGATCTGTCGAATCTTACTTCCCACAAGATACAGTCTGCTGTCTCCTACATTGGCAACTTTGAGACTGCCCTTTATGTATGTGGCTGCCACGATGGTTGTGCCCATCCCTTTCATCTTAGGATACATGCGCACATGCTCTAACAATGCTTTGTTGGCTGCCGTTATTGCCGCCTGCAAAACAGCTTCCGGATCCTTCTTGCTGCTCTTCTTAACACCCTTTACAATTGCATTTACTGCATGTCTGGATGCGAATTCGCCGCCGTCATGTCCGCCCATTCCATCTGCCACTATAAAAAGGTTTGGTAAATGTCCTACTGGCTCTTCGGATGTGTAAAAGTAATCTTCGTTAATACTTCGCATCTTGCCCAAATCCGTAATGGCATATGACTCCATAACACATTTACCTACCTTTCTGAAAATCTCTTTCTTAACTGGCCACAAGCCCCGTCAATATCACGGCCCATTTCCCTTCTAATAGTAACATTTATTCCGCATTTTTCAAGTTTATTTTGAAAATCCCGGACCGCTCTCATATCTGGCTGAACGTAGTCTCTTTCCTTAATCGGATTCACCGGAATCAGGTTCAAATGGCAGTTAATCCCTTTCACAAGTGCCGCTAACTGCATGGCATCTTGCTGTGAATCATTGACTCCTGCCACCAGACTGTATTCAAAGGAAATACGTCTTCCTGTCTGTTCAAAATAATATCTGCAGGCCTCAATGGTTTCCTGAATATTATACGCATTGGCGATTGGCATCAGTTCCTGGCGTTTTTCCTGTGTGGATGCATGCAAAGATAACGCCAGTGTAATCTGCAATTTTAAATCTGCCAGTTCTTTCATCTTTGGCACAATTCCACAAGTTGAAACCGTAAGATTTCGCTGACTGATGTTTAATCCATTCTCATCCGTAAGCATCTGGATAAACTTCACAAGATTGTCATAATTATCCAGCGGTTCTCCCGTGCCCATCACTACCACATTGGAAACTCTCTCACCAGTGTCTTTTGTAATTCGGTAGATCTGCTCTAACATTTCTGCTGGGGTAAGCCCACGCACCAATCCATCAAGGGTAGATGCACAGAATTTACAGCCCATACGGCATCCTACCTGGGATGAAATGCAGACAGAATTGCCATGCTTATAGCGCATTAACACACTCTCTACCATATTGCCGTCTTCTAGCACAAACAGATACTTCTTTGTGCCGTCTATCTTGGAAGTCTGCACTGTCACTGCCTTTAACACAGTCAATGTGCAGTTTTCCTTTAATTTGTTTCTTAAACTCTCTGATAAATTCGTCATCTCATCGAAGGATTCCACCTGTTTCTGGTGAAGCCACTGATAGATCTGCTTTGCACGAAAAGCTTTCTCTCCCATAGACTCCATGAAACCTTTCAGTTCCTTCATATTCAACGACCGAATGTCTGTTTTATTCATATAGTACTATCCTTTTTTTCGAAATCTTGAAATGAAAAATCCATCCGTCTGTCCTGCTGCCGGGTAGATCTGCTCCATAGATTCTAATTCAAATTGAGGATACTCTTTGGCAAACCAAAGGGCATTGTCCTGATTTTCCATGTGATTTACGGTACAGGTGCTGTAGATCAGCTGTCCGCCAGGTTTCACATAATTATGTACCACTGACAGCATCTTTCTCTGCAGTGCTGCCAACTCTTTGATCTGCTCATAATTCATACGATATCGGATATCTGGTTTTCTGCCAAGGATACCTAACCCAGAACATGGAAGATCTGCAATCAGGATATCTGCTTTCTCCACAGAATCTTTATCCAACACTGTGGCATCCTGACAAACAGCTTTCATATTCGTCAAGCGACATCTTTCAATGTTCTCTTCCATTAATTCCACTTTGTAATCCGTTACATCCCGGGCCTCAACCATTCCCGTCCCCTGAAGTTTTTCTGCCATGTGAGCACTTTTCCCGCCTGGAGCAGCGCACACATCGATTACGTAACTTTCAGGAAGCACCTGGGCTGACTCAGCCACCATCATTGAGGCTGTATCCTGCACGTAAAACAGGCCCTGATCAAAACTATCCAGCTCATCCAGTGCATCATAGTCAGAAATAAAGAACGAATACTCTAAGGCAGGATTCTGCTCAACTGTTACCCCTTCTTTTTCCAACAGATTTTTTAATTCTTCTGGCGTTGTCAGCGTAAGATTTGTTCGGATACATGTTTTCGAAGGCTCTAAAAAAGTCTCTGCCATTGCTTTTGTCTGCTCATATCCGTACTCTTTCACCCACATATCCACAAGCCACAATGGCAGTGAACAAGCAACAGACAGATACTCGTTAGGCTGTTTTTCCACGGAAGGATAATCCACATCTGCAAGTCCTCTGCTAACAGAACGCATTACTCCGTTTACAAATCCTTTCAAACCTGAAAAGCCCTTGCGCACCGCCAGATTAACCGCCTCGTTGCAAGCTGCCCTATCAGGCACGCTGTCCATATATTTTAACTGATATACTCCCATCCGCAGAACATTGCGAATCACAGGTTTCATCTTATTTACTTTTGTCTTAGAAAACTGATTGATAATATAATCCAGCTCAATCATCCGCTCGAGAGTTCCCTCTGTAACGCGGGTAATAAACGCTCTGTCCTGTTTTGGCAGATAACGGTATTTGTCCAGTACATTTCTAAGAGCAATATGGCTGTACTCTCGACCTGCAGTTACATCCAACAAGATAGACAGAATCAGTTCTCTTGTGTTGACCGTATTAGTCATTTCTTCTTCCTCCAAATAAAAGCACCAGACGCAGCAACTGCAAAATACTTGCCGCCGCACTCGCTACATAAGTCAGTGCCGCTGCACGAAGGACTTTTCCTGTCAGGCGCAATTCCCTGTCACCCAGAATTCCAAGTGTCTCTAATTTTCCCATAGCTCTTCTGGAAGCGTTGAATTCTACAGGCAGTGTCACCAACTGAAACAGTACTGCCAATGAGAAAAAGATAATACCGATTTCAACAAGAAACTGACCCTGAATAAAAATACCAATAATAATCAACGGCCATGCCAAAGTAGAACCGAAATTGGCCACTGGCACCAGCGCCCCTCTGAATCGAAGTGGGAAATACCCGTTGTGATGCTGGATGGCATGTCCGCACTCATGGGCTGCCACTCCAAGAGCCGCAACAGAAGTAGATCCATAAACTCCTGCAGAAAGATTCAATGTTTTGCTTCTTGGATCATAATGGTCAGAAAGATTGCCAGCCACGCGACCAATACGCACATCTGTGATTCCTGCATTCTGAAGGATCCTCGCTGCTGCCTCTGCCCCAGTAAGACCAGACATGCTGGATATTCTGCTGTATCTGTTATAAGTAGATCTAACTCTTGCGGAAGCTACCAGACAAATGATAGCTCCAATTACAATCAATATATAGGTCGGATCCCAGAAGAATCCGTAACCATATCCATAATAAGGCATAAAAATCTCCTTTACTCAGCAGAAAGAACCTGTCCCTCTGCAATTTGGCATCCACGAAGGAAAGCGTCTGTCTCCATACGTTTTTTGCCCTCCAACTGAACTTCTTTTAAGGAAAGCTGTCCAAGTCCTGTCTGCACGAAAAGTTCTTTTTTCCCAACAAGGGTAATTGTTCCTGGCAGAGCTTGTGTATCTGCATCTACCACCTGTGCATCCCAGATCTTTAATGTCTTTCCATCCAGTCTAGTATACGCGCTTGGCCATGGATTTAAACCTCTGATCAGACATTCAATCTCTTTTGCAGATTTAGTCCAGTCTATATTGCCAAGCTGTTTTTTAATAATCTTTGTCAAAGTAGCAGCCTTATGATCCTGTGGTGTAAACACTGCCTGTCCTGCCTCCATAGCAGCCACTGTCTCAACGCAAAGTTTCGCTCCTTCTGCGGCAAGCTTATCAAACAGACTTCCACCTGTTTCTTTTTCATCGATCACCACTTCTGTTTTCATGATCATGTCACCAGTGTCAAGGCCTTCATCCATCTTCATTGTGGTAACACCTGTTACCTTTTCCCCGTTGATAACAGCCCACTGGATTGGCGCTGCACCACGGTATTTTGGAAGCAGGGATGCATGTACGTTTACGCATCCGTATTTAGGCATTTCCAGAATTTCCTTTGGAAGAATCTGCCCAAACGCTACAACAATGATAATATCTGGCGCGTACTGTCTCAAATATTCGATACACTCTGGCTCGCGAACACGATTTGGCTGGTAAACAGGAATCTCGTGAGCAAGTGCGGCTTCCTTAACAGGCGGAAACTGCATTGCTTTTCCACGTCCCTTTGGTTTGTCTGGCTGAGTTACTGCCAACACCACCTCATGGCCAGCTTCAATCAGCGCTTCTAATGTACCCACAGAAAAATCTGGGGTTCCCATAAAAATGACTCTCATCTTATTCTTCCTCTTCCATTTCTTCTGGATCTGCATACTGCATGTCGTGAAGTTCACCTTCTACTTTTTCCACGTACATATGACCATCCAGATGATCAAGTTCATGACAGATTGCACGGGCAAGCAGTTCTTCCCCTTCAATCTCATAACATTCCATATCTTCATCGTAGAAACGTGCTTTAACATAGTTTGGTCTTGTAACCTGACCAGCTTTTCCTGGAAGACTTAAACAGCCTTCATCGCCAGTCTGCTCACCGGATGTTTCAATAATCTCTGGATTGATCATTACAATTGGTCCGTCACCGATATCGATTACAACCACTCGGCGAAGCACACCTACCTGTGGTGCCGCAAGGCCAACTCCGTTTGCATCATACATTGTCTCTAACATATCATCGATAAGCTCTATAATTCTTGGTGTAACCTCTGTAACTGGTCTGCACACCTTTGTTAAAACTTCATCTCCCATTACTCTAATCTGTCTTAATGCCATAATTTCCTCCTTTAATTTCAGCTTGTTTTAGAATCCATTCATAGGATTGAAATCAAACTGAACATTTCCTCTCTTTGTAATTTCCTGTTCTTTTATATATATTTCCAATTTGTCTTTGATAGAAATCAAATGGGAATAATCTGCATGTTTTAAATATAAAACCTTGCGGTAAATATCATTTACTTTTGCTATGACCGGATCTGCAGGACCTATGATCTGCACAGATTTTCTTTTGCCGGATTTTCCTACCAAAGATGCATTCTCCTGATCTAACATCTGCTTAATCTTTGCAGATAGTTTAGCCGCAATATCCTCAACTTTATCTTGGGTATCTGCTGACATGTGAATTACCAAAAGATTCCACACCGGCGGATAACGAAGCAGCTGACGGAATGCAATCTCCTGCTCATAAAAAGCCTGATAATCCTGTCCTTTTGCGGTCTGGATACTGTAATGTTCTGGCTGATAAGTCTGAATCACTACTTCTCCTGGCCGTTTTCCTCTCCCTGCTCTTCCGGCTGCCTGAGTTAACAGCTGGAAAGTTCTCTCTGCTGCCCGATAATCGGACACATGCAAAGACAAATCCGCTGCAAGAATTCCAACCAGCGTTACATTCGAAAAATCGTGTCCTTTTACAATCATCTGCGTTCCGATAAGAATATCTGCTTCCTGATTGGCAAATGCCGCTAGAATCTCCTCATAGCTGTCTTTTTTTCGAGTTGTATCCCAATCCATGCGAAGCACTTTTGCCTGCGGGAATACTTCTTTTAAATAGCTTTCAATCTTTTGTGTACCTGCCTTAAATGTTCCAATCAGCTTGGAACCACACTCAGGACAAGCTGTCACCGCATTCTCAGTATGTCCACAATAGTGACATACCATTTTGCCATTGTTGTGCAGGCTTAGAGAAACATCGCAGTGCGGACATTTGATCACATGCCCACAAGATCTGCAGGAAACAAAACCTGCCACACCACGGCGATTGATAAACAACATGATCTGCTCTTTTCGCTGCAGTCTGTCTACCATCAACTCTCGCAGCCGATCACTCAAAATGGTTCTGTTGCCTTTTCTTAATTCTTCTCTCAGATCTTCCACATATACCTGAGGAAGGGATCTCTCCTCAACGCGCTGTGCCAATTCATACAGACAGAATTCTCCTGCTTTTGCCCTGGTATAGCTCTCTACAGACGGCGTAGCAGAACCTAATACCACACAGCAGTTTGACTGCATCATAGACGCTCTGTAAATGGCGGTCTCTCTGGCGTGATAGCGAGGGGTTGTCTCACTTTTGTATGTGGACTCGTGTTCTTCGTCAATAATGATATAACCAAGGTTTGAAAAAGGTGTGAACAAGGCGGATCTTGGTCCGATCATCACATCAATCTCACCCTTAAGTGCTCTCTCATACTGATCATATCGTTCTCCGGCAGACATACGGGAATTCAAAATAGAAACCCGGTCTCCGAATCGATTGTAAAAACGCATTACTGTCTGAAACGTAAGGGCAATCTCTGGAATCAGTACAATTGCCTGTTTTCCTTCTGAAATGGCCAATGCAATCAGCTCCATATAGACTTCTGTCTTGCCGCTTCCTGTCACTCCATGGAGCAGACAAGGTCTTGTGTCTCCAGCTGCCACACGGGCTGCAATATCCTCAACTACCCGTCGCTGATCTGAATTAAGTGTCACAGATGTCCAGTGATTGTCAGAAGAAGTTTTTAAGGCTTTTAACGGATCCCTGTAATCTCTGTAATGGTCCACCTTCAGGATCATTTTTTCTTCCAACGCTTTAATCACCGATGCTGACACGTTCAATTTACCAGATAGGGTCTGGTAAGGAATCTGGCCGTGCTCCAAAAGAGCTTCCATCAGTCTGGCTCTTGCTGTCTGATGTTTTCTCACCATCTCATTATAAATGGCCACGGCCTGTTCTCGGTCCATGATCAGTCTTACGATTTTCACTTCCTTCTCTGTCGCTTTTCGCTTTACAGGAAGGACTGTTTTTAACGCCTGGTTCATGGTACCGCCATAATTAGTACGCATCCATGCAGCCAGTGCTAACATTTGGTTCTGGGCTGTTATACTGTCTGGAATTACCTTGCAGATTGGCTTAATCTTGGCAGGATCATACTCTGTGGTGTCAGTTAATTCCAATACATAGCCCGAAATCATACGGTTGCCTTTGCCAAATGGGATCATCACTTGCATCCCTGGGCGAAGTTCTGCCTTCAGTTCTTCCGGAACAAGATATTGAAAGGTCCGATCTAATTTTTCCAATGAAATATCAATTACTATATTGGCATAACAAGCCATCTGCTCACCACCTTTTAAACAGTCTCTGCCAACTTTATATTATATGTCATAACAGAATGAATGTCAAAATATCTCCTCCTCTGT
>JAZQSD010000075.1:0-2259 GCA_045629925.1 Eubacterium sp. | reverse complement strand
TCTTCTAGGAAATTTTCTTTGGTCAGCTCGTGCTGATTGATATATCCATTACCCAGGCATTCTCCTGCCAGGTAGAGTTCACCCACAGCTAAAGGTGGTACTGGACGTTTGTCTTCGTCCAGACAATAACAACGACAGTTCCAAAGAGGTTTTCCGATTGTTACCTGATCTGCTGTCACATTGCGCACGCCAGTAGCATACACACTTGCTTCCGCAGGTCCATACAGATTGATCAATTCCGCCTCTGTAGCGGATTTGAATTTTGCAACCAGTTCCGCTGTGAGCGCTTCACCAGCCACAACCATCTTAGCAATCTGTGAAACAGCATTTGCAAATGTCTTATCTTCCAGACAGATGTTTAATCGGGAAGGTGTCATCTGCATAAGAGCTGGTCTATACTGTAAGATCAGTTCTCCAATCTTCCAAGGAAGCATCATCTCTTCCTCGTCTGCCAGGATCATGGTCTTGCCATATCTCAACGGCAGCAGAGATTCGGTATAGAACGTATCAAATACAACGTTTGTAGTACAAAGAGCCGGGCCTTCCTGCTCTGCCACTAAATATTTAATGTTTTCTGACAGGTTGTGTACGCCCCTGTGAGTAACAGTGATTCCTTTTGGCTCTCCTGTTGATCCAGAAGTGAACAACACGTACATATTGTCAGAAGTCTTTCTTGTTTTTTCCATGCCAAATGGCATCTGCAACACAGGAACATCCTCTGCTGCTTTATCAAACACAACTACTTGCTTATCTGTAACGCCATCTAATACAGACACGGATTTCTCGTCACAAAGCCACAGTTTCATCTGGGAGATCTGTTCCATCTTCTGCAGTCTTGCAGCAGGGAAACTAGCAAGTGCCGGTACGTAAGCTGCCCCAACTTTTAAGATTGCAATCATTGCAGCGATCATATCCGGCGTACGTTTTGATAATAAACCGATACAATCTCCTACAGTTGCACCTTTTGCCAACAGGCGCTCTGCAATCTGATCCACACGCTGAGTTAACTGTCCATAAGTAATATGCTGTCCGTGCCAGATGATAGCTGTCTGCTCTCCGTTTTTCTGGCTGTTGCGCTGGATCATACGATCAACAAATACATCCGCAAACGGCATACAAACCTGGTTCTGTTCTTCAAAAATGCTGATCTGATCAAAGGCCTCTATCATAGACACCTGTGTCAATTTGCTGCCTGATTTTGAACAAACCAAAGCTTCGATCAGCTGCTGCATACAACGTCCATAGTATGCGATTGTCTCCTTGTGGAACAATTCTGTGGCATACTCGAACACAAAGCCATACTGCCCGTTTTCTTTCAAAGCTTCCAGACTTAAGTCCATCTTAGCTGCGCCGTATTCGATGCCTTCAAAAGCAATCGGCGATCCGTTAAATCCAAACTGTCCTGCATCTAACGGTCTCATAGAAAACAGGATCTGGTACATTGGATTGCCGCTTGCGGTTCTCTTTAAATGTTTCAGTGAGATCAGCTCTTCTAATGATACGGTCTGGTGATCCAGCATCATTTTCACAGTTGTGCTGATCTGAGAGATATATTCTGATACAGTAAGTGTATCTTTTGGCATAATGCGCAGAGGAAGGGTATTGATAAAAGGTCCGCAGATATCATAAGTATCCGCATGTTCTCTACCAGCCACAGGTGTGCCCACAATCAAGTCATCCACCTGTCCCATTCCTTTTAACAGCAAGCCAAAAGCAGCTGCAAAAAGAACATACTCTGAGCAGCCTTTTTCTTTGCAGTACTGACTGCAGCTCTGACTTAATTCCTGACTTAAAGTCACCTGATAATGTGTGCCTTCTTTTTGCAGACCGCCAGTGCGTTTCTTGTCAGTTGGAAGCATGAGAAGGTCTGGCATCTGATCCAGCTGTTTCTCCCACGCACGCAGGGAATTCTGTTTTTCCTGTTCTCCCTGGGTACACTTCCAATATGCGTAATCTTTAAATGTAATCTCTGGAACAAAAGTGTCTCCTGTCTGATAACACTCATCCAAACGTTTGAGGAACAGTGGTGTACTGATTCCGTCACCGATAATGTGATGAATGTCGATCATCAGGTAATCATTGCCCATCGGATCTGTCCACAGGCCGCAGTGAACCAGCGGAGGTTTTGCCAGATCAAACGGCTGCAGGAATAATTTGATGGCAGCGTGTTTGTCTGCCGCCTGTATTCTCTGAACCTGAATATCTGACTTGTCAAATATAATCTGTTCTGGTCCTTTGGCTGTAACCGCAAAACCAGTT
>JAZQSD010000074.1:0-2563 GCA_045629925.1 Eubacterium sp. | reverse complement strand
ACTGGTTGTTACCTCTGACCACGCTCAGGTATGTCCAAAACATGGTCTGCGCGGCTTAGGCGATACAGGCTGCAACATTCAGATCATGGAAGAACTGGGCTACACAGTACGTGCAGTTAACCCAGAAACAGGTAAAAAACGTCGTGCTATGGACTGGACAAAAACAACAGCTGTAGCTAACCGTGAAATGCACATCTACATCAACCTGAAAGGTAGAAACCAGCATACAGTTAAAGATGCTGATGGTAACGAAGTTATCATCGACGGTTTAGTAGATCCAGCAGATCAGTATGAATTCGAAGAACAGCTGATCACTGACCTGTACAACATTAAAGACAAAGAAACCGGCAAACGTATCATTGCTTGGGCTCTGAGAAGAAAAGATGCTGCTGTAATGGGTCTGGGTGGCGACTATCCAGATTGCGGCGATATCATCTACTGCATGGCTGAAGGTTATGAACATGACCACGATGACAGCATGCCAACATCTCTGGGTGAATGCGATACCTCCGCTGGTCCAATCTTTATCGGTGCTGGTCCTGGCTTCAAAGTTGGCTTCGAAACAACCCGTATGATCGAACAGATCGACGTAGCTCCAACATTGGCTGCTATCATGGGCTTGAGAATGCCTGCTGATTGCGATGGTGCTGTTATCCACCAGATTATCGAAGCGTAATTGTATTCGATAAATTGCGAATCAAATAAGCATTTTAAGGGCATAGCTTCGGCTATGCCCTTTTTACATATTGAAAACAGGGTATGTGTGCAGTATAATAAGTGAGAATTTGATAGAAACCGATAAGATACTGTACTTTTGAAAGGAGAATCACTATGCAGAAAGAAAAATCTTTGCGCGTAGAACGTTTGAAACAACGTGCAAAATATTGCTGCTGCAGATATTGTGGCGGTGAATTGAATGTAAGACAGATTGTGTTCCATACTTATGCGGAAGCTCGTATTGAATTATATTGTGATCAGTGCCAAAAAATCGAATATGGGGTAGAAAAAGAGTCTTACATGAGTGCAAAAGCTTTTGTTGAGGCTACAGAGTTTAATTTCTTCCCTGATATGGAGGATAACGAACAGCGCTTACAGATGAACATTGCTAAGGTAGCGAATATGACCAGCTGGCAGATGCGTTATCTGGGCTTGACCAATGAAGGCGGATTCACTGTACCGGTACATGTAAATGAATATGGTATGGAACAGTGCACCACTGTAGAAGATGATCGTTTAGAACAGTTGTTGGAGGAGGCAGATCAATGGATGAGCCAATTATCTCAACAAGAGGACTAGGATGCCAGACTGGGGATCGTTATCTTATTAAAAATATCAAATTGGATATCGAAGAAAAAAGCCGCTGGATTGTTTTGGGTATGAACGGCTGTGGGAAAACTACACTGCTTAGTATCTTGGCCGGCTATCAGGACTATACACATGGCACCATTACCTATCGCGGAACAGATTATCGCAATCTGGATATTATTGAATTGCGTAAAAAAATGGGATTGATTAGCAACTCTTTCTTCGATCGTGTATATCAGAATGAGTCCGTTCTAGATTTGGTGTTGTCCGGTCTCTCCGGCACATTGGGCATGGAAGAAGAATATATTCGCGCAGAACATGTACGTAAACTGAAACGTTTACTGGAAAAAGTGGGCCTGCCGAATCGTATGGACCATTCTTATGGTTGGCTGTCTAAAGGGGAACGCCAGAATATCTTAATTTTACGTGCGCTTTTGGCGCAGCCTGAAATCATGGTGCTGGATGAACCTATGACAGGTCTTGATGTTGTAAGTAAACACAAAATGATGCGTTTTGTACACAGCATGGCAGAAGAAAAGAATCATACAATCTTGTATGTGACGCATCACTTTAACGAAATTTCTCCTGATTTATTTGATAATTGTCTGTTGATGCGTCGTGGTCAGGTGTATAAAGCAGGTCCTGTTGGTGAAATTATCAACTCAGAAGTAATCGGTGAGTTTTTCCAGAAACCTGTGAATATTGACCGCAACAAAGATGGATATTATCACTTGTCATTCAAATAGGAAGGGGGAGGTATAGCATGACAACATCATTACGTGACGTTGCCAGTGCGGAAATGGTCCGTACTTTGGCTGAAATGAACTGTTTTGAGCAGGAGTGCGTAGTTTACGGCTACAGCTGGAAACATCCTGATGGGCAGAAAATGTACAGTATGAGCGATGATGAATTGCTGATTCATAAAGCTTTTGATGAGCACACTCTGGAACGATGCTGTATGACCCCGATTCAGCAGTGGAGTACTCGCTCTATTCTGAAAGAGGAAACAAAGGAAGATTTGTTTTTGTATTTTAAACTTCAGCTAGCCAAAGAGTTGAGAGAACAGTACAATGACGTTTACTTTGAAGTACTGCAGACATTGCAGGATGTGTATTCTGACAATCAGGCGGAAGAACTGTTGTTAGAATGGAAAGAAGAACTGGACGGGTATTTTGATCCCGATGAATTAATGCTGTTTGAAGGTGCGGTGGAATATGCCTATATTACCAAACATCTTCCTCCTAAGCCATATCGTCGT
>JAZQSD010000073.1:0-6994 GCA_045629925.1 Eubacterium sp. | reverse complement strand
GCACATCTATAGGAAACACTCCTGCAGTCTGAGATGCATCTACAACAAATAATAGGTTGTTCTTTTTTGCTATCTCGCCTATTTTTTTGATATTTACTAAATTCCCCGTAAGATTAGAGCCGTGTGTACAGATAATGGCCCATGTATTTGTTTTTATTAAAGGCTCAATATGTTCACAATTGATAACACCATACTTATCAGCCTGTAAAAAAGACAATTCAACACCTTTTTCTTCTAGTTCATAAAGCGGTCTTAACACAGAATTATGTTCTAAAACAGTCGTGATTACATGATCACCATGTTTGAGGCAGCCTTTTATTGCTATGTTCAGGCTTTCTGTAGCATTGGCTGTAAAAACAATAGATGAAGGATCTTCAGCGCCAAACATATCAGCAAGTTCTTCTCTGGCTTCGTATATAATTCTAGATGCATCTAAAGAGCTTTCGTGAGCACTTCTGCCTGGATTACCCATGGTACAAAGGGCTTCTGTTATTGCAATCACAACTTCTTTTGGTTTGTGTATCGTTGTTGCAGCATTATCTAAATAAAACATTACTTGTCCCTTTCTAAATCCAGCATTTGTGAATCTCTTCATAATCAATGGATTTATCACTCATTATAATTCTTACATCTTTTTCATATTCCAAATCTACGCACCATGCTAATCCACATCCTGCAGTGATTGATCTTGGATCCGGAATCAGTCTTCCCTTTACTCCTTCTTGTTTGCAAATGTGTTCCATGGCCATGGCTTCTGTTGTTGTATGAAAAGTGATCAGTAGTTTTTCTTGTTTTTTAAGCATCTTAAGACCCTTTGTTTGTAAAGATTCATAATTCTATATTATAGCACAAAAATTTCGCTACAGCCACGCTTATTCGGAATCCGCTTCGCTTCTTCCTCATATACGGCTGTCGCCGCATACATCCGAAAAAAGCTACAACCCATGCTTATTCGCAATTCACTTCGTTACTTGCTCATAGTTGGCTGGCGCCAAATACAAAAAGACATAAAAATACCCAGGAAAATGTAAACACTTTCCTGGGTATTATTCATGCCTTTTCGTGCATGGCTTGTAGCTTATACTACATGCCCATCTGTTTTGCTACTTCTTCTGCGAAGTTTTCTTCTTTCTTTTCGATACCTTCACCTGTTTCGAAACGAACGAAGCCTAATACTTTGATCTGAGTATCGTTTGCTTTAGATACTTCTGCAACGTACTGTTCTACAGTCTGTTTTCCATCTTCAGCTTTAACGTAAACCTGATCTAATAAGCTGATTTCTTTAAGCTGTTTGTTGATACGACCTTTGATCATACCCTGGATAACTTTTTCTGGTTTAGCTGCTTCTTTAGGATCATTTTTGATCTGAGCAAGAAGAATTTCTTCTTCGTGTGCGATGTACTCATCAGAGATTTCTGCACGGCTTGTGTAAAGTGGGTTTAAAGCTGCAACCTGCATAGCAAGGTTTGTTAATGCTTCTTTAACTGCATCGTTAACAACAGCTGTTTCAGCTTTAACGATAACACCAATACGTCCGCCACCGTGAATGTAGGATACTAAGCATCCGCCTTCAACAGTTTCTTTCTGGAATCTTCTGATTGTTAAGTTTTCACCGATTGTAGCAACTTTTTCTACATGAACTTCTTTAACTGTTTTGGAAGCATCTTCGATCCAAGCTTCTTCTAATAAAGCTTCAACTGTTGTAGCTTCAGATTTGAGAGCCTGAGCTGCAACTGCTTCTACGTATGCCTGGAATGTTTCGTTCTTAGCAACGAAGTCTGTTTCAGAGTTAACTTCAACGATTGCTGCTGTGTTGCCTTCCATAGCTACACGTACAAGACCTTCAGCTGCGATACGGCCAGCTTTCTTTTCAGCTTTAGCCTGACCATTTTTTCTTAAAAATTCAACAGCTGCGTCCATGTCGCCGTTTGTTTCGTTTAATGCTTTTTTGCAGTCCATCATGCCTGCGCCAGTCATTTCTCTTAATTCTTTTACCATTGCTGCTGTGATAGCCATAATTTTTTACCTCCGTTATATAATCGAGTTAATGTGTAATGAATAAATCTTATTCTTCAACTGCTTCTTCAGCTACTTCTACGTCTGCTTCGATTGTGCCCTGGTTAGCTTCGATAACAGCGTCAGCCATTTTAGAAACGATTAATTTAACGGCTCTGATAGCATCATCATTACCTGGAATTACGAAATCGAGTTCTTCTGGATCACAGTTAGTATCAGCGATACCGATAAGTGGAATACCTAATGTATGAGCTTCCTGGATACAGATTCTTTCTTTCTTAGGATCAACTACGAAAATAGCGTCTGGAATTCTATCCATATCTTTGATACCGCCAAGGTTCTTTTCAAGTTTTTCCCATTCTTTCTTAAGCTGGATAACTTCTTTCTTTGGAAGAACATCAAATGTTCCATCTTCAGACATTTTTTCGATAGCTTTTAATCTAGCGATACGGCTCTGGATTGTTTTGAAGTTTGTGAGCATACCACCTAACCATCTTTCATTTACATAGTACATACCGCAACGTTCAGCTTCAGCTTTGATAGCATCCTGTGCCTGTTTCTTTGTACCAACGAAAAGAATTGTACCACCCTGAGCTGCGATGTCAGCGATTGCATCGTAAGCTTCATCAACTTTACCTACAGATTTCTGTAAGTCGATGATGTAGATACCATTTCTTTCTGTGTAGATGTATGGAGCCATTTTTGGGTTCCATCTTCTTGTCTGATGACCAAAGTGTACACCAGCTTCTAATAACTGTTTCATTGAAATAACGCTCATTTTGTTTACCTCCATGGTTTGTGCTTCCATGTGCCTCGCGTTGTCCGGACACCCGATAGGGAACCATACCGGATTTACGACACATGTGTTTAGTTAATAATTTACATACCGATGCATTATAACATGCACTAAAATGAGATGCAACATATTTTTTCAAAAAAACCAGTATTTTCAAGGGTTTTAAGCAAAAAAATCCCTGTTGCCAGATCATGGCAACAGGGCTCTGTCTTTCACTATAACTGACGAGTTTTAATTTCTGCAATTTCATCAAAAACAACGTCATTTAATACTTTGATATAAGTGCCTTTCATTCCTGATGAACGGGATTCAATAACACCTGCACTTTCAAACTTGCGAAGAGCATTAACGATTACGGATCTTGTAATTCCTACTCGGTCTGCAATCTTACTTGCAACCAAGAGTCCTTCTCTTCCGTCCAGTTCTTCAAAGATATGAACAATGGCTTCTAACTCAGAGTATGATAAAGTGCTGATTGCTGATTTAACAATCTGCTGTTTTCTTGTTTCTTCTTCATTCTCTTCATTTACGGAGCGGAGCATTTCCAAAGAAACAACTGTGGAACCATATTCTGTGAGAATGATATCATCAATCTCATACTGACGCTGAAGTCGATATACAAATAAAGACCCTAATCTTTCTCCTGCAATATCAATCGGAGAAATAATTGCAGAATATGACTTGGTATCATTACCGCTGAATCCTAATGTAGCAAGATTCACATTCTCTTTTGTAGATAAAATACCTAACAATCTTTCGTTCAGGTACATATCAATAAATCCGCCTACTTTATCACTGATCAATTCGTGGATTTCTGGAACATCTGTAGTGTGGCTGATTCCTAAAATCTTACCTTTCTTACTGATCACAAGAACGTTAGACTCTAAAATCTCTGATAAAACTGCACAGATGTCATTAAAAACAACTTTAGATGAACTGTTATTATGCAACAACTTCCCAATTTTTCTTGTCTTATCCAAAAGACGTACACTACTCATTGTTTATCCTCCCAAAAAATAAACCTTCTCCCGACAGTTACAAAAAACACCCTATTACTTAAAGTGATCTAGCAAATTACAAACAAAAAGTGCTAAACCCACAAACTAGTGTGATTTTAGCACTTTTTTTCTGTAAATTCAATCTATTGTTTGAAAATTTACATTATTTTTCTGTTTTTTCAAATACATTTCCACATTTTGTGTCAGCACATAGGATTTTATTTCCTTTTTCCACCATGTAACTGCCACAGACTTCACATTTATGAGATGAAGGTTTCTGCCATGACATAAAATCACATTCAGGATTATCGATACATCCAAAGTATTTTCTGCCTTTTTTCGTCTTTTTCAGCACAACATCTTTTCCGCAGATTGGGCAATTCACACCAATCTTTTCAAAGTATGGTGTTGTATGACGACACTCAGGGAAACCTGGACAAGCCAAGAATCTTCCGTGTGGACCATACTTAATAACCATATTTCTGCCACACACTTCACAGATTGTATCAGTCACTTCATCTTCAATTTTGAATTTTTCCAACTCTTTTTCAGCCTGTTCCACAGCTTCTTTTAAGTCTGGATAGAAGTTTCGCACGATTACTTTCCAGTCAACCACACCTTCTTCTACTCCATCCAGCATGTATTCCATGTTGGCAGTGAATTTATCATCAACAATAACAGGAAAGGCTTCTTCCATAATGCTGTTAACAGCTTCACCAAGTTCTGTCACATAGAGATTCTTATTTTCTTTCAACACATAATGTCTGCCAAGAAGTGTTGTAATTGTAGGCGCATAAGTACTTGGACGTCCTACTCCCAACTCTTCTAAAGCTTTTACCAGAGACGCTTCTGTGTAGTGAGCAGGTGGCTGTGTAAAATGCTGCTTCGTATCTTTCATTGTACAGTGAAGCTGAGATTCTTCACTTAATGCACCTGAAAGAACCACATGTTCTTCCTTTTCATCTTCAAGACTGTACGCAGACATAAATCCTGAGAATTTCATTTTAGAAGCTGCTACTGTAAAAATATACTCAGCAGCATTGATCTTCACTGATGTTGTCTCATATACAGCATTGGACATTCTGCTCGCAGCAAAACGATTCCAGATCAGCTGATACAGACGGAACAGATCTCTGCTAAGAGATGCCTTTACTTTCGCTGGTGTCAATGTGATATCTGTTGGTCTGATAGCTTCATGGGCATCCTGAATCTTGTTTGCGGATTTTTTAGCTCCGTTTTCTCCGGATACATATTCCTGACCATATTCCTGCGCAATGTATGCGTCTGCTGCTGCCGCTGCTTCATCAGACACTCGTACGGAGTCTGTACGAAGATAAGTGATCAAACCGATTGTTCCAAGCCCTTTAATGTCAATACCTTCATAAAGCTGCTGCGCAAGGCGCATTGTTTTCTGTGTTGCAAAATTCAAATGCTTACTTGCTTCCTGCTGTAAAGTACTTGTAGTAAAAGGAAGTGGCGCTTTCTTGGATCTTTCACCCTTCTTTACACTCTCAATCTTATATTCTGCCCCTTCAAGATCAGATAAAATCTTATCCATCTCTTCTTTTGAGCCAATTGTCATCTTATGATCTTCAGTTCCATAGAACTTTGCGATCAGTGGCTTCTTCTCGCCAGTCACTGCAAGATGTGCATCCAGTGTCCAGTATTCTTCTGGGATAAAAGCATCAATCTCTTTTTCTCGATCACATACGATGCGGAGTGCAACAGACTGAACTCGACCAGCACTAAGGCCTCGTTTAACCTTTGCCCAAAGCAGTGGACTAATCTGATATCCTACCATTCGATCCAATACTCGACGGGCCTGCTGTGCATCAACCAGTCCCATGTTGATCTTCCGTGGATTTTTCAGAGATGCTTTTACCGCATTCTTTGTAATTTCATTAAATGTTATACGATATACGTCTTTATCTTCCAGTTTTAAAGAATGTGTAAGATGCCAGGAAATAGCTTCTCCTTCACGGTCCGGGTCAGTTGCCAGATAAACTTTGTCTGCCTTCTTAACCTCTTTGCGAAGATTTGCAAGCACGTCTCCTTTTCCTCGAATAGTTATATACTTTGGTTCAAAATCATTTTCAAAGTCAATACCCATCTGACTCTTTGGAAGATCGCGTACATGTCCATTGGACGCAGCCACTTCATAATTTTTTCCCAAAAACTTTTTAATAGTTTTCACCTTGGCTGGTGATTCTACAATTACAAGATATTTTGCCATTTATAACCCTCTTTTGGTAAAGTAATTCTTATATACCTCTTTCACCATCTTCTTGTGTTTCAATCCATTTAGCAAGAATAACACCTGTCCTACAGAGATTCCTGTTTCTTCTATTATAGTATCCAGGTATTTTGGCTCGAAATCTAGAACACTATACAACATCGATTCTTCTTTTTCAAGAGTGAAATTTTTTTCTTCTTTTTTAGTTTCCTGTGTGTGTCCTGTCAAATTGGCATCTTCCATAAATTTTTCAATACTGTCTAAAATGGCTGCCCCTTGGTAAATAAGCATATTTGTCCCCTGACTATTCTTGTCTGAAATCCTCCCCGGAACAGCATATACATCCTTTCCCTGTTCCATAGCAAAATCTGCAGTAATCAAAGATCCGCTGCGCAATTTCGCCTCAACAACAACTAGAATATCGCTTAGCCCACTTATAATCCGATTACGATTTGGGAAAAAAACAGGCTGAGGATTTGTTCCTGGAGGATACTCCGAAATAATACCGCCTCGATCCTTTAAAATATTCCGATAAATATGTAAAGAAGAATCAGGATAACAGATATCTGGCCCACAACCTAACACCCCATAGGTCAATCCATTACCTCGCAAGGCACCTGCATGTCCAGCGCTGTCTATTCCATGGGCCAATCCGCTGATTACAGACACATTATGACGAGCAAGCTCTTCTCCTAACTTCTCAGCAACAGTTCGTCCGTATTCCGAACACTTTCTTGCCCCAACAATGCCAACCGCTACCTGATCCCCCGGCAATCGTCCTTTATAATATAATGCATAAGGCATCTGATTTATGTTTTTCAATTTCCAGGGATACTCTTTATCTTGAAACGTGACCAGCTGAATCTGTTGTTTCATAGCATCTGCCATAATCTGTTCGGGATGTTTTCCCCTATTTTTCGCCTCTAATATCACATCACATTCCACATCATA
>JAZQSD010000072.1:0-15042 GCA_045629925.1 Eubacterium sp. | reverse complement strand
AAGTCGCCTTCTACTACGTAATCTACTACTAAGCCATCTTCATCACGAACTGGTTTAACTGTAGCAAATTTGATAGCTGATAATGAGTCAGCAACTACTGAAAGACCAGCGATACCTGTTGCGAAGTAACGTTTAACTTCTCTGTCATGAAGAGCCATTTGAATCTTTTCGTAGCAGTATTTATGATGCATGTAGTGGATGATATTTAATGTGTTAACATAAAGAGCTGCTAACCATTCCATCATTGCGTCGAATTTTTCCCAAACATCGTTGAAATCAAGAACATCGCCTTCTACTGGACGGTATTTTGGACCAACTTGAGCTTTTGATTTTTCATCAATACCACCGTTGATAGCGTATAATAAACATTTAGCAAGGTTTGCACGTGCACCGAAGAATTGCATTTCTTTACCAACTCTCATTGAAGATAGACAGCAAGCGATTGCGTAGTCATCACCATGTGTTGCTCTCATTAAATCATCGTTTTCGTATTGGATAGAAGATGATTTGATTGACATCTTAGCACAGTATTCTTTGAATGCTCTTGGAAGTCTTGTTGACCAAAGAACTGTTAAGTTTGGTTCTGGTGCTGTTCCAAGGTTATCTAATGTGTGTAAGTAACGGAATGAAGTCTTTGTTACTAATGGACGTCCGTCGATACCAACACCACCGATTGTTTCTGTTACCCATGTAGGGTCACCTGAGAATAATGCATTGTATTCTGGTGTACGAGCGAATTTAACAAGACGTAACTTCATGATGAAGTGGTCAATGTATTCTTGAGCTTGTTCTTCTGTGATAATTCCTCTTTCAAGGTCACGTTGAATATATACGTCGATGAATGTAGAAGTACGTCCTAAAGACATAGCAGCACCGTTTTGTTCTTTAACTGCTGCTAAGTATCCTAAATACATCCATTGAATAGCTTCTTTTGCATTTGCAGCTGGTTTGGAAATATCAAAACCGTATTTCGCACCCATTACTTTCATGTCTTCTAAAGCTCTAACCTGTTTTGTGATTTCTTCACGCTGACGGATAACGTTGTCAGTCATAACGCCATGTCCGCAGTTTGCAAAATCTTTCATTTTTTCTTCGATCAGAGTATCAATACCGTAAAGAGCAACTCTTCTGTAGTCACCTACGATACGTCCACGTCCGTATGCATCTGGAAGACCTGTGATGATCTTATTGTGACGAGCAAGTTTCATCTCATCTGTATATGCATCGAATACACCCTGGTTGTGTGTTGTATGATATTTTGTGAAGATATCTTTTAATTCTGGAGCTGGTTCATATCCATTGCTGATACATGCTTTTAATGCTGTGTTGATACCACCGAATGGCATAAATGCTCTTTTTAATGGTTTGTCAGTCTGAAGACCAACGATTTTTTCTAATTCTTTTAATTCTTCGCTGATATAACCTGGTTCATGAGAAACGATAGAAGATACAACATCTGTATCCATATCAAGAACTCCGCCTTTTTTACGTTCCTCTTTCTGAAGTTTCTGTAATTCACCCCAAAGCTTATCTGTGCTTTCTGTTGGTCCTTCCAAGAAACTTTCGTCTCCGTCATATGGTTTATAATTCTGCTGGATGAAATCTCTAACGTTGATTTCTTCTTTCCAGATACGTCCTTCAAATCCGTCCCACTCTTTGTGATTAAACATTATATTTCTCCTCCTTCAGTCTTTAGGTCGATTGCATCTTAACATAAATTATTCCCACCTTGTATACTTTGTATGTTTTTTAACAAATACAATCCCCCGAAAAACATCTATGTTTTTGATTCTGTACACTTTACATAAAAAGATGCTCAAAATTGTATTCACGAGGAAACATTCTTGTATAAATCCTTATACAAAACCCCTTATTTCCCTCTCTTTTTGACGCAAAAAAGAGGCTTCTTAAACAAGCCTCTTTCACAATTTTTCTCGTTATTAATGTTTTAAATCAGTTTGAATTCTTCCTGCTGATACTGATCAATGATATGCTCATATAAAGTCTTTACCGCAGGCGCCATAAGATTCGTGTTGCGGACAGCAATGCCAATGATTCTACATGCTGAAGGATTAGTAGGATACATATCTACCATGTATGGGATATCGTTCATAACAAGCTTTGGCATAATACAAATCCCAAGTCCTTTCGCCACAATGGCAATCTGGGATAAATCGTCCACCACATGATAGGATGAACGAACATTTAATCCATTATCCTGCAAGAACTTTTGAATATCTGCATCCGTAGATTCCATCTGGGATACGAAAACTTTGTCATGCATCTCCTGAATAGTCATTGCCTCCGTGGCCGGATTCTTCGGAAATCCTTTAGGCACAACGCAAAGCAGCGGATCTCTGTATAATGGCACAATTGGCAGATCCTTCGCACTGGAAACTGACAAAAATCCCAAGTCTACTGTGCCGTTTTTGATCCATTCAGAAACGTCTGCATATGTGCCCTGATAAATTTCAAGATTTATTCCTGGATATTCTTCTTTGAAAGAACGGATAATCTCTGGCAGCCAGCTTGTGCACACACTGGAAAAACATCCTACTTTTACAATGCCCTGCTGAAGGCCATTCAGATTAAACACTGCCTGATGAAGACATTCTTCGCTGCTTAGTATGGCATTGATATATGGCTGCAAAGCCTCCCCATAGTTGGTAAGATTAATACCACTTTTACTTCTAGTAAAAAGCGTAAATCCCAACTCCTGTTCCATGGTAGAAATAGCATGACTAACTGCAGATGGGGTAAGTTCCATTACCTCTGCCGCTTTTCGAAAGCTACCCTGCTCAACAACCGCCTGAAAAACCTGATATGCTAAAATAGTCATTTCGTTTTCTCCTGTTACCGATCACATTTATACAGCAGATCCTCCCAGCGTCTGTCTACTTCTTTCTGGAATTCTACTAATAAATGCTCATTTTTTGCTTCAAACAAATGTTTGAAACGTCCCTGTTCACGAAGGAAATCTTCAATCGGTTTCTTTTTCTTTGGCATGTAACTTAACATCCATTTGCCGTGATCCACTTCAAACAATGGCCAGTAACATGTTTCTACAGCAAGTTTACAGATCTTCATAACTTCTGCTGTATCATAGCGCCATCCACGTGGACATGGAGCAAGAACATTTAAAAACGCTGCTCCTGGTGTATAAATTGCCTTTTCAGACTTATGGTGAATATCTGAAAAATTGCCAATCATTGTTGTCTGAGCCACATAAGGAACATCGTGATCAGCAATAATGCTGGCTAAGTCTTTACGGTTCTGTGGTTTTCCAGCAGACTCTGAACCTACTGGAGTTGTTGTTGTATCTGCATACATAGGTGTTGCAGAGGAACGCTGAATACCAGTGTTCATATAGGCACCGTTATCATAACATACATATACCATGTCATGATTACGCTCCATAGCTCCTGACAATGACTGGAATCCGATATCATAAGTACCGCCGTCACCACCAAAAGTGATAAACTTATAATTTGTTTCTGCAGGAATCTTTCCACGTTTCTTTAACGCCTTATAAGCAGCCTCAACACCACTCATGGTTGCTCCTGCATTTTCAAATGCATTGTGGATAAAACTGTCTTCCCAAGCTGTATATGGGTACATAAAAGTTGATACTTCCAAACAGCCTGTAGCGTTACCGATAACTGCCTGATCCCCTTCATGCAGAGCACGAAGAACTGCTCTGACAGCAATTGTTGCGCCACATCCGGCACACATTCTATGTCCCGGAGCCAGACGTTCCGGCTTATTCATTACTTCTTTTAAATTATATCCGCTCATATCTGTCTCCTGTATTATCTTAATCCAATGTATTTAAACTGTTCCACAGGGGCACCATTTTCCACGATATCCTGCAGCTCGCCGTATACATTTTTTGCATCTTCCACTGTAAAATCACGTCCGCCAAGTCCGTAAATATAGTTCACAGCTTCGATCATCACTTTGTTCTGGAATAATGCCGCTGTAATCTCGCTTCCAAGAGGACCGCCGTTTGTATTGTAGCTTTCACAACGATCAAGAATCGCTACTGCCTTACAGCCGCTTAACGCTTTGGCGATTTCCTTTGCTGGGAATGGGCGGAATACTCTCAACTTGATCAAACCTGCCTTGATTCCCTGCTGACGCAGCTCATCCACTGCGTCTTTGGAAGTTCCTGCAGCTGATCCAATAATAACCATTGCATATTCTGCATCTTCCATTCTGTATTCTTCAAAAAATCCGTACTTTCTGCCGGACATTTTCTCAAATTCTTCTGCCACTTCTAAGATAACTTTTTTAGATCTTTCAAGAGCAAGCAACTGATTCTTTCTGCCTTCCATAACATAGTTGGAAACAGCATAAGGACCAACTGACATTGGATGACCTGCATTTAATAAGTATTCTTCCGGCTCATACTGGCCAACAAAATCTTTTACCAGATCATCTTCCAGCAGCTCAATATTTTCAACAGCATGACTTGTGATAAATCCATCCTGACAAATCATAATTGGAAGTTTTACATCTTTGTGCTCTGCAATGCGATAAGCCTGAACAAAGTTATCATAAGCTTCCTGATTGTTTTCTGCATAAATCTGAATCCAGCCTGTATCTCTTGCTCCCATACCGTCTGTGTGATCACAGTTGATATTAATCGGACCTGACAGAGTTCTCAGAACCAGCGCCAATGCCACTGGCAATCGATTGGATGCAGCAAGAAGAAGTTCTTCCCACATGAGCGCCAAACCTGCAGATGATGTAGCTGTCAGTGTTCTTGCTCCAGCCGCTGAAGAACCGATCGCAGCACTCATAGCAGAATGTTCACTTTCTACAGGTACAAATTCTGTATCGATATCACCATTTGCAATATAAGAAGATACCAGCTGTGGAATCTCTGTAGATGGAGTGATTGGGAAAGCAGGCATAACATCTGGGTTGATCTGCTTGATTGCGTATGCAACCGCTTCGTTACCTGACATACGTTCTTTAATTGCCATTACTCAATTCCCTCCTTCATGGTGATCGCATTGAACGGACATACATTTGCACAGATGCCACATCCTTTGCAGTGATCATAATCAATACCGATCATCTTTGCACCTTTTACCAAGATGCTGCTGTCTGGACAAACCGGTGCACACAAAAAGCAATGTTTACATTTGTCTTCATGATGAACAGGTGTATTATTTCTCCACTCACCGGTGTTAAACTGTCTAGAAGTTCCTGCCGCATAGATGTGCATGCCTTCTGTCAATCCGGTATGAGGTGTTTTTTCATTAATCTTAGATATATCAGTTCTCATAAATAATTCTCACAATCTTAATATTTCTTAAAAGAATCTATTGGCCTACAGAGTCAAAAGCCACTGTCAGAGCCTGCATATTTCCTTCAATAACTTCTGGTTTTTTAGAAAATTTATGCTCATAGGAAGCTCTCATCTCGCCTAAAAAAGTTTCCCTATCCATAACCTTACTTGTTGCCACAACAGCTGCAAGCATTGGTGAATTCGGAAAATACTTTCCGAGGGCATCTTCTGAAATCTTTCTGGCGTTAATAGTTACCACGCGGCCAAGATACCCTCTAAGAAGCGGACGTATCTCGTCTGGGGATTTGTCAGTATTGACAATAATCGCCCCCTCTTCTTTCAATCCAGCAGTAACATCCACCGCATGAAGCAGTGTCTCATCTACAACCACAACAAAATCAGGATCATAAATATTAGAATGTACACGAATCTGATTATCGCTGATTCGATTGTATGCTGTAATTGGCGCACCCATTCGCTCTGGGCCGTACTCTGGGAAACCCTGTACGTGTTTACCAATTTTAAACGCTACGTCTGCAAGAAGCAGCGCTGCAGTTTTTGCGCCCTGACCACCACGTCCGTGCCAGCGGATCTCGATTCCGTTTACCATAATATGTACCTCTTCTCTATAATTTAAAATAGCTCTTAATAATAAAAAAACAGAAACATCGCGCCTCCATAAATACCTAATCGTCGCAAAATGCTTCCCCACATGAAAGTATTATACCACCCTTTTTTTGAATGTAAATAGTTAATCGTGAATTTTTTTCAATTTATAGATGAAATATTTTCATCATTATTTGTAGAAATTTGACAAAAAAAAGACACCTATCGTTCATATTGATTTAAAAATCTATTTTTACAGAAAAAACTGTTGCAGGAAAACAATATCCCCCACAACAGTTTTAAAAATTAAAAGTATTTACCTACCAATTCTTACATAGGAAATCTCACAGTAATTTTTGTTCCAATACCTTCTTTGCTTTCCAGCAAAATATCCCCGCCTAACGTTATGACTCCGTGTTTTACAATAGAAAGCCCCAAGCCTGTTCCACCAATCTCTTTTGAATGACTTTTATCAACTCTATAAAACCGTTCAAATACACGTTGCTGATCCTGATACGATATACCAATCCCTGTATCTTTTACCGCTAAACACACTGCATTTTCCTGTTTTTCTAAAGATACTGCTACTGTGCCGCCTTCTTTGTTATACTTTATAGCATTGTCACACAGATTAAACACAATCTCGTCAACGATATTTCCAATCCCCTGGATTGTACATCCTGGCTGAATATCTGTAACGAAAGAAACTCTCTTTTTTTCTGCGGCAGACTGCAAAGATTCAACAACCGATTCTATTAAACATGACAGGTCCACGTCCTCTTTTTCCATCATCTGACCAGTTTCTTCCAATTTTGAAAGTTTGAGGATATCTCCCACCAAATTGATCATTCGCTGAGCTTCTTTATAGATTATGTCTGAAAAACGAGGAATGTCTTCCAGTCTTATCAATCCATTTTTCATAATCTCAGCTGTTCCTGAAATAGATGTAAGCGGTGTCTTTAGCTCATGTGATACATTTGCTGTAAATTCTCGGCGCAATGAATTCCGCTGTTCTTTTTCCGTAACATCCATAATTACAATGATTACACCAGTTACCGCCTCATCCCTGAAAACAGGATTGGCTAATATGGAATATATTCGCCCATCTTCTTTCATTAACTGTTCATTATGGGTTCCTTCTAATGCAATCTCAATCGCATCTTGAATGCTTTCACTACGACAAATCTGTACGACATTTTTGGTTTCGATATCTTCCGGAACACGCAAAAGCCGAAGTGCACTGGAATTGTAGGACAGTACTCTCTGCTGTGTGTCAATAACAAGAAAACCTTCACTCATATTTTCAGTAATCTCAGCAAACTCTGTCTGTTGCTGTTTTAACTCTCTCATCTGAGCTCTGATCTGCTTATTCTGCTGCTCAATCCTCTTCAAAAATGGCGTCAATTCCTCATACGTCTTGACATTCTCAGGATGTTCCAGATCGAGATTTTCTAATGGTTCCACAATTTTTCTGGATGTTTTGAAAGCAATATATACAGCAACAGCCATTGTTCCTAAAAATACGATCAGTAACGGCCTCATCAGTCTTGCAAATATATGCAGCAACGTATCTGAAGAGGAAGAAACTCGCACAACAGTTCCATCCGCAATGCGCACAGCCTTGTTGCTAGTCTTTTTATCCATGGTGTCAGAATAGCGCACACTATCCCCTTCACCGCTCAAAAAAGCTTCCTGTATTTCTTCTCGCATGCCATGATTTTCCATCTGTGTAGCCTCAACAGCACTGTCATATATAACAGATCCATCTGCATTCACCCATGTAACACGGCAGTTATTTGTATTTAATCCAGTTAAAAAATCCATGCCGTTAAGCTCGATTCCACGGCTAATGTACTTCACTTCGTTATCTAGATTCACATCGTACATATTATCGAAATTGTGAAACAGAATTACTGTAACCATGCAAAAGCAGGCAAGTATAGCACACAAAACCAGCATCAGCATAGACAAAAAGGTTCGTTTAATCATTCTATTCCCTCGAATTCTACTCTGGAAGATCTACACAGTATCCCACACCACGAACAGTTTTCACCAAAGATCCTGCGCTTCCTAATTTTTGACGCAGTGTCCGTATATGCACATCAACCGTACGACTCTCTCCATCAAAAGCGTATCCCCAAATACTATCCTGAATACGATCTCTAGAAAAAACGATTCCCGGATTACTCATCATCATTTGAAGCAGTTCAAATTCCTTCAAAGTCAACTCTACCGCATGTCCATCTACCTTCACCTTATGCTGATCAGGAAAAATTGCCAAATTGCCAATCTGAATACTTTTTTCTGAGTCTAAATCCTCTACCCTACGCAAATGAGCCTTTACTCTGGAAATCAGTTCCATCATGCCAAAAGGCTTAGCTACATAATCATCTGCGCCGGAATCCAGCCCTTTTACCTTGTCGTACTCTGTGCCTTTTGCCGTCAGCATAATAACAGAAACTTTCTTTGTCTCAGGCTTAGCGCGAAGTTTTTGCAAAACCATAAGTCCATCTTCTTCTGGAAGCATAATATCAAGCAGAATCAGCGATGGAATCTGTTTCTTCATCTGCGCCCAAAATTCAGAAGGTCGCTCAAACCCCATGGTTTTTAAACCAGAATTATTCAAACTGTAAACAATTAACTCCCGAATACTGTTATCGTCTTCTAAAATATAGATCATTTATCATTCTCCTATATTTTCTTTCTATTCTGTAATGTTCTCTGCCGGATGATTCAGGTCGTATTTCGAAACGCCCGTAATCGAATAATCAACCCATTCTGCAATATTTACAGCGTGATCACCAATACGTTCATAGTACTTTGCAATCATAAGATAGTCAAGGCAGGATTCCCCCTGCGAAGAATCCTTAGCCAAGACAGTAATCAACGTCTGTTTAATCCTTGAAAAAGCTTCATCCACAAGATTGTCATCCTTCATTACTTTTGTTGCCAGCTCTACATCCCGACGTACAAATGCGTCAACAGCGTCTCCCAGCATGTGGATTGCCGTCTGTGCCATATCTCTGATAGGAAGTTCTTCCAACAAACTTCTGTCTGTAATCAACCTGGAGATATCTGCAATATCGCAAGCCTGATCTCCTATACGCTCCATGTCAGAAATCATTTTTAAAGCCGCAGAAATCAATCTCAGATCTCCTGCTACCGGCTGCTGCCGAAGGAGCATTTTCATACATAAACTTTCTATATCTCGTTCTTTCTGGTCAATCTCCAGTTCCGCCTTATGTACATCAGCAACCAATGCATCACTTGGTATTTTTAGTGTTTTTTCTGCCGCAGCAATTGCCCGTTCGCACAATGCTCCCATTTGGATAACTTCTACATGCAGCTGCTCTAACTGTTCTTGATATTTATTTCTCATACCTTATTCTCCTTAACCAAATCGTCCCGTAATATAATCTTCTGTTCTTTTGTCTCTTGGCATTGAGAAAATATCTTCTGTATTGCCAAACTCAATCATTTCACCCAAAAGGAAAAATGCTGTCTTATCTGATATACGAGCCGCCTGCTGCATATTGTGGGTAACCATTATGATCGTATACTCTTTTTTCAATTCCAATGCGAGGTCCTCTATTTTAGCTGTAGAAATCGGATCCAGCGCAGAAGTTGGTTCATCCATCAAAAGAACTTCTGGCTGTACAGCCAATGCTCTTGCAATACATAGTCTCTGTTGCTGACCGCCCGACATGCCCAAAGCACTCTTTTTCAAACGGTCTTTCACTTCTTCCCAAATAGATGCGTCTCTTAATGACTTCTCTACAATATCATCCAACTGCGCTTTTGAGCGAACGCCATGTGTTCTTGGCCCGTAAGCAATATTATCGTAAATGCTCATTGGAAATGGATTCGGTCTTTGAAACACCATACCAACACGTTTACGAAGGGCATTTACCTCCAATTCTTTGAATATGTCCTTTCCATCCAGACATACACTCCCTTCCATTCGACATCCTTCTACTAAATCATTCATTCGGTTCAATGTTTTTAAAAAAGTAGATTTTCCACATCCGGAAGGGCCAATAAATGCTGTGATCTCTTTTTTCGGAAGATCTATATTTATATTTTTTAAAGCTTGAAAATTTCCATAAAATAGATCTAAATTCTTTACACTAATTTTACTCATTCTACTCTCCTGTTTTCTTTGACAATCTCTTGGCAATTGCTCCGCTTGCACCATTGATTACTACGACAAGGGCTAACAACACTACAGCTGTGGCATAGGCTTCTTCCATATAAAGGCCTTCATTTAACAGACAATACAAATGAATCGCCAACGTACGTCCAGAACTTAATACCCCATGCGGAATTCCTGCAATTGTTCCCGCGGTAAAAATTAAGGCAGCAGTTTCTCCTACAATTCGACCAATACTTAAAATAACACCCGATAGGATTCCTGGAATAGCGGATGGAAGAACAACCTGAAATACCGTTCTTAATCTTCCTGCTCCCAGCCCAAAGCTGCCCTCTCTATAAGAATCAGGCACAGCTTTTAAAGCTTCTTCTGTTGTTCTCATAATTGTTGGCAAGACCATGATTGCTAATGTGATTGCGCCGCCCAAAAAGGTATAGCCCAACTTCATGGTTACTGTAAACATCAAGAATCCAAACAATCCATATACGATAGATGGAATCCCCGACAATGTTTCTGCTGTCATTCTTATAATGGAGACAAATTTATTACCTCGTTTTGCATATTCTACTAAATAGATTGCCGAAAAAATTCCCACCGGTGCTGCCATGATTAATGTTAACAGCACCATTAATATGGTATTGATAATAGCGGGTGTCATAGAGACATTTTCAGACGTATATTCCCATGCAAAAAGTTCTGGTTTTAAATTCGGAATCCCTTTTACTAATATGTACACAATGATTGCACCGATAATAAACGCAGTGATTAGCGCCGCCGCAATCACCAAAATTCTCAAAAAAAGTGACAGGGGACTTTTCCTATATGCCTTCAACGCAAATCGAAGGTTCTTTTTTGTCATTTATTTTTCCTCCTTTTTTATCAACGAAAAAAGAATATTGATAATCAGAATAAACACAAACAGCACTACTCCAGTACCAATCAGCGCTTCCCTGTGAAGTCCAGATGCATATCCCATCTCCATAACAATATTTGCCGTCATAGTTCTGACACCTGCAAAAATGCCATTTGGTATAACCGGCTGATTTCCCGCAACCATAATTACTGCCATTGTTTCGCCGATAGCTCGTCCAATTCCTAAGATCACACCCGCTGTGATACCAGACTTTGCTGCTGGGACCACTGTTCGAAAAATACTTTTTTCTTTTGTATCTCCAAGTGCTAATGCCCCTTCATAATAACTTTCCGGAACCGCACGAATCGCTGACTCAGATACGTTAATTATAGTTGGAAGAATCATAATCCCAAGCAGTACAGATGCTGTAAAAACCCCTTTTCCGCTTGCATTTCTCAGTTCTTGTACAATTGGCACCAACGCTACCAATCCAAAAAATCCATATACAATAGACGGAATACCTGCCATCAGGTTAACTGCTGGTTTCATAATCCTATATAATGGCTCTGGACAAAATTTTGCCATGAATATGGCACAAACAATGCCCAAAGGCACTCCCACAATAATGGCACCTGCTGTAACATAGATGCTGCCTATGATCATTGGAAAGATTCCAAATATTTCATTTAACGGTCTCCATTCTACGCCGCTGATAAACTTCCATGGTCCAATCTGACCGATTGCCATCAGACCATTTTTAAAAAGGAACACACATATAAGCGCTACTGCTGCCACGCACACACACGCCGCAGCAAAAAACACAATGTGCATTAAAGTTTCACTTGTTTTTTTCATTCCTAATCTCCTGTAGAGTTTTAATTGTTAAACCATTCTGTAACTTTGTTCTATAATTGAAGGCTGCGTATCCTATCAATCACAAAAATAGGATACACAGCCTTCGTTAAATACAAAATCGTGCTTTTGTAAAATTTATGTTAAGTATTTTATTCTGTTAGATCACATGATTACTTTGTGATTTCATCCCATGTAAGGATATTTCCAACATAGATTTCTTTAATCTGTTCAGATGTCATTGTTTCTACCGTATTAGCTTTATTTACAATCACCGCAATCCCATCCATTGCAATTGTCAAATCCGTAAGTCCCAATTCTTTTTCTGCATCTTTGATTCCACGAGATGCCATACCAATGTTGCATACACCTTCTGCTGCAGAGGTTACTCCAGTTGTAGAATCACTCATCTGAACTTCAATCGTCACATTTGGATTTAAAGCTTCATAGTTTTCCGCAAGAACTTCCATTACAGGTGTTACAGAAGATGATCCGCCAATTGTGATTTCTCCGGTTAAACCTGCTACCTTATATGTTCCAGCACTGCCCTGACTTACATATCCTTCTTCTTCCACAATTGCCTGTCCTTCATCACTCATAATGAATGTGATAAAATCATTTGTAACTTCATCAATTGCAGCCGCATCATATACAATATTGAATGGTCTAGCCACTGGATAGGAACCATCTTTTACTGCTTCTGCACTTGGCGCTACTCCATCAACTTTAACTGCTGTTACAGTATCTCCTAAAGATCCCAAGGATATATATCCGATAGCATTTTTGTTTCCTTCTACAGTTGTGATCATAACCGCTGTACTGTTTGTAATTTCTGCAGCTAAAGTTGTGTAGTCAATTTTTTCACCAGCTTCATTTTTCTGTTCAATTCCAAGAAGTTCTACAAAAGCACCTCTTGTGCCAGAGCCATCTTCACGTGAAATTACGGAAATATCACCTGTAACGCCCTTTGTTTCCTCTACTCCGCTTGTTGCTGCAGATGTATCATTGTTTCCACAACCTGTCAATAATGTTGCTGCACTGATTGCAGCTACTAAACCTAATGTCATAAATCTTTTTGCTTTCATATTTTTCCTCCTTATCCAGAAGAATCCTCATCTCTTCTGTTTGCTATTTTCTTTTATTTTCCTGTGCACAAGCAAAGTATAGTTTTTTTAAGTTAAATGCAAAATCGCAGGAAAGTTAAAACATTGTTAAATATTTTTTCTTATGTTAAACAGAAGTTCACAAAGGTTTGTTGCTTTTTCAAGAAACTGTGATAGAATTGAGGGGTCGCTCAAAACATATACAAAAAGAATTGATAGAGATATAAAAAATGGAATTTTTAATCGTATGTCCGTTGGTTTTCTTGGCTGGCTTTGTAGATGCCATCGCAGGCGGCGGTGGCTTGATCTCACTTCCAGCCTACCTGATCGCAGGGCTTCCTGCTCATTATGCCATCGGCACTAATAAAATGAGTTCCAGTATGGGCACCGCTGTTGCTACCTGGAACTATTGGAAAAAAGGATACATCCAATGGAAACTGGCACTTTTATGCGCAGCCTTTGCTCTAGTTGGATCCAATATCGGGGCTCGTCTTGGATTGCTGCTGGATGAACAGGTTTTTCGCATTGTGCTTCTTGTGATTCTGCCTGCCACAGCTATCTATCTGCTGTTTCGCAAAAATCTTGGCAGCAAAGAAGATACCAAATTGTCCACTGGAACAATTGCCATCTGCATGATCATCGCTGGACTTATAGGTATGTATGATGGTTTTTATGGCCCTGGAACAGGTACATTCCTGATCATCCTGCTAACTGGTATTGCACATATGAGATTGGATCATGCCAACGGAGTAACCAAAGTAATCAACCTAACAAGCAATATCTCTGCATTGGTGGTTCTTCTCGCAAACGACCGTGTTATGCTGCTTTTAGGCATCACTGCTGGATGCTGCAATATTGTAGGCAATTACCTGGGAACCAAATGCTTTTCAAAAAACGGCATCAAGATTGCGAAACCTATGATCTTTGTAGTAATCGGAATCTTTTTTATCAAAACGATCATCGAATTACTATAACTTTTGCTATTCACCCATTACGAAGGTAGTAAAAACGCAACAAATCCCCTATCCTTTTTCAAGGATAGGGGATTATTATTTATCTTTATAAATTTTATTACTTTAGCGGTATCCCAATTCCCATAACCACTCTTGTTACTTCATCAGAAAACGCCGCAAGTTCGGTACATACCCGCCCGGTTACTTCCCTCCAGGTTCTGTCAAAAGCATCCACAGGCACAAGCCCATAGCCGACCTCATTGCTCACAATGATAAGCTCTGTATTTTCCAGTATCAACTTTTCAGCAAACTCTTTTGCAGATAAATCTCTATCATTCTGAAGCATGCGCTGAATCAACATATGAAAATCATATATACCCTGACAGGAAAAAACCGCCTCCAGCGGACAGCTGTTTCCATCGATCCATGTAATGTCTGTATAGTGTTCTTTGGCCCACTGTATCTGTCCCTGATAAGCACCGCCTATTATCATCTTCATATCATTATCCTTTCAACTGAACCGGAATACCATATACAACCTCTGTCACCTGGTCTGCAACTGCTGCCATTCGACAGTTTACACCGCTGAGAATTTGCTTATAGCACTCCATCTCTATGGTGTTTTGTTCCCCTTCCGCGCATACTTCATTGGTAACAACTACCACGTTTGTGTTCGACTCAAGAAGCAGATTAAGGCCACTCCAAATTTTCTCTATAACAGCTTCTACTGCTGTATTGCATGCATCTACATCGGTCAGATCAATATCTTCTACTACCGCAAACCATTCATTGGCTGCCAGATTAGACATGCATTCTAGCAAAACATCTGAGTCCCGCACCTGGTCATTCAAATTCATATAGCACTCCAGGGTCTCAAACCCCTTGCCAACACGCATCTGTCGGTGTCTCTGTATCTTTGCCTCCATTTCTGCTCCAAAGGGCATCATCGTGGCAATATAAAAAAGAGGTCGGTCAAAAGTTTCATGATACTTCATCATACAGTCTTCTGCATATGCCGACTTTCCACTGCCGCTACCGCCAGTGATTACATGAAACATTGCCACACCTCCTTTACTAATTTTCAGCTTATTCAATTACACACTAACTTTACTGTCATTCACATGTATTTTTTCAATGGACGAAAAATATTTTTGCCCAGACTTCCATTTTTCTTCATCAATCTGGAAGCGAAAACCACAGCCGTTTTTTACCTGCCAGTAATAAAAATC